>JBEBGU010000549.1:0-3792 GCA_040081325.1 Prosthecobacter sp. | reverse complement strand
CTGGCAGCAGTGGCTCGCTGAGGTGGATGAGCAGCTTCGCGAAAATCCCACCCAACGCGTCTTCAACGCCAGCGAGAACGACGGCTACGACTTCGGCCATTGCGTGTGCAAAGACTGCGTCGCGAAGGATCATCCCGATGGCGAAAAGTTCACCTTCCGCTGGTATAAAAAGCAGGAGGAACGTCCCGCGCTGACCGACCGCCAGGTCACCTTCGCCAACACGCTCGGGCGCATGCTGAAGGAGCGACACCCCGACAAGGAGCTGTATGTGCAACTGCTCGCCTACGGCTACTCGCGCACCGCGCCCATCGTCGCCGTGCCGGATGACAACGTCATCATCGCCAACGTGAGCAACTTTGCCCTGCGCGGCCCGAAGGAACGCGTCACTCCGATGAAACAGCACGCCGAATGGGCCGCAAAGGCGAAGCACATCATGTGGCGGCCCAATCTCGGCAACCCTGCCGGTTTAAGCTGGGGCATGCCCGACGTGGCGATCACACAGATGGCTGAAGATTTCCGCTTCGCCGCCGACACGCACTGCATCGGTCTCTACTTCGACATGTTTTGGTATCACTGGTCCACCCAAGGCCCGCTTTACTACGCCCTGGTCCATCTCGCGTGGAATCCGCATACGGATGTGAAGGCGCTGATGGACGACTACCACCAGCGCACCTACGGCCCCGCTGCGGCGGACATGAAAGCCTACTGGGAGCTGCTGGAGCGCACGCGCATGGAGTTCGCCGCCGAGAATCCGAGTCCCTTCCGCGCTTTTGATGTGCCGCAGAAATACACAGCCGAACTCTTTGCCAAAGCACAGGCGCATCTTGACTCCGCCGCTGTGAAACTCGTCTCTGCCGATGAAAAATTCCGCCGTCGCCTACACTTCGCGCGCTGTGGCTTTGAGTTCACCAAGCTCTGTGTCGATACCCGCGCCAGCATGCAGCAGTTCGAGGCCAGCAAAGGCAAAGACGAGGCAGCTAAAGCTCGTGTGCTCGCCAACTGGGAGCGCACCGTGGTCATGCAGAAAGAGTTCCCGCGCTATGCTATCAACTGGATGGCAACCTTCCACACTCCCGGCTCCGCTCCCGGTGGCAAACGCGACAAACGCGGCGAAGGCCTCCACCCCGTTTCTCCCATCACGCCCTACACGCTGAAGCGGATGCAGGCCGTCGGCCTGGAGTGAGAATTCACCCCACACCAGAATGAACCGTCTCCTGATTCTCGCTGCCGCATGGCTCTTGCCATGTCTTTCGCTCCTCGCCGCCGAGAAGCGGATCACGCTCTGGCCCGACGGCGCGCCCGGAGCACTCGGCACCTCGCCAAAGGACATCCCGACGCTCACGCCCTATCTCCCCGCCAAACCGAGCGGTGCGGCGATGCTGCTCATCCCCGGAGGCAGCTACAGCGGCATCTACGAAGGCCAGGCGGAGCCGTTTGCGCTGTGGCTCAATGAGCACGGTTTGACCGTCTTCGTGCTCCGTTACCGACTCGGTAGCGCGGGCTATCGCTATCCCGCGCAGCTTCAGGATACCGTGGAGGCGATGTTTCAGATCCGCAGCCATGCCGAGAAGTGGAAGATCGACCCCAAGCGCATCGGCGCGATGGGTTTCTCCGCAGGCGGCCATCTCGTTTCCACGCTCATCAACCGCCCCGAGGATGGCTTGCTCGAAGGTCGCGATTACAAGATCAGCCCACGTCCCGATCTCGCCATCCTTTGTTATCCCGTCATCAGCATGATCACCAAACCGCACGCCACCTCGCGGAAGATGCTCATCGGCGACTCACCGGAGGAAAAACTCCTTCGCCAGACCTCCAGCGAGCTGCAAGTGAAGCCCGCCCTGCCGCCCGTCTTTCTCTGGCACACGATGGAGGACAAAATGGTGCCCGTGGAGCACGCGCAGCTCTACGCCGCGGCTCTGCATGCCCATGGCGTGCCTCATGAGCTTCATCTCTATCAACACGGCGACCACGGAACGGGCCTGATCGGCACCGAGCATCCGTGGTTCGCAGATTTGCTGTTTTGGCTGCGGGCCCAGCGATTCATAGCGTCGAAATAGGTGCTGACATAAAACACTCCTTCACACGTTCTACACAACCATGCGTCTCGCCTTGCTCATCATCCTTTCGTCATTCGTCATCCCGCATTCGTCATTTTCAGCGAAGCCAAACCTGCTCTTCATCCTCGTCGATGACCAGTCGCCGATGGATTTGAAAATGTACAATCCGCAATCGACGCTCCAAACGCCGCATTTGGACAGGCTGGCGGCGCAGGGAATGGTCTTCGACGGTGCTTATCACATGGGTTCCTTTAGTGGCGCGGTGTGCATGCCTTCGCGGCACATGATCATGAGCGGTCGCACGGTGTGGCACCTGCCGCCTGCGCCGTGGGGAGCCAAGACGAGCCCGCCAGCGCTGGAGCAGCAGACGATCCCGGCGGTCTTCAATCGGGCAGGCTATGCCACGATGCGCACCTGCAAGATGGGCAACAGCTACGAGGCTGCGAACAAGCTATTCACGGTGCGCAAGGATGCCTCGAAACGCGGTGGCGATGACGACAGCGGCAGCACCTGGCATGGCGATCAGGTGATGAACTACCTCAGCGAACGCGAGACCACGAAGGATGCGAAACCGTTCCTCATCTACTACGGCTTCTCGCACCCGCACGACACCCGCGATGGCAAACCGGAGCTGCTGGCGAAGTACGGTGCCACGAATCACACCGATGAAGCGAATCCGCCTTCGCTGCACTCCTTGCAGCCACCTTTGCCGCCGAACCATCTCATGAAGCACCCCTTTGACACCACCGACTCCGGCGTACGCGATGAAGTGTCCGTAAGCGGGGTGTGGCAGCGTCGCGATGAGGCGAGCATCCGCAAAGAGATCGGTCGCCAGTATGCGTGCAGCGAGAACATCGACATCCAGATCGGCCGTGTGCTGAAGAAGCTCGAAGACATGGGCGAGCTCGACAACACCTACATCATCTACACCGCCGACCACGGCATCGCCATAGGTCGGCACGGGCTCATGGGGAAACAAAACCTCTACCAGCACACCTGGCGCGTGCCCTTCATCGTGAAAGGCCCAGGCATCGCCGCCGGATCACGCGTAGAGGGCAACATCTACCTGCTCGATGTGCTCGCCACGCTGTGTGATCTCGCGGGGGTGACTCCGCCGGAGACGAATGAAGGTCAAAGCTTCAAGCCTGTGCTCGAAGGCAAAAGCAAAGCCATCCGCGAGGTGCTCTACGGAGCCTACAGCGGCGGCGGAAAGCCCGGCATGAGAGCTGTGAAGCAAGGTGATTGGAAACTCATCCGCTACGAGTCCCCCGACCGCAGCGTGAATGAGACGCAGCTCTTTAATCTCGCCGAAAACCCAGACGAACTGCTCCCCGAGCATGGAAAGCCCAACCTCGCTACCGATCCCAAACACGCCGACAAGCTCAAGGAGATGGAAGCGCTGCTCCTCGCCGAAATGCGCCGCCTGGATGATCCCTTCCGCTTCTCGAATCAGCCCAGCGATGATTTACCAACGCCGCCGACTCCTGCAAAGAAAGGAAAAGGGAAAAAGGCAACGAAGCAATCCCGATGATCCTGAGACTCCTGCTCACTGCCATGCTCGCGTTGCCTTTACAGGCCGCGACCAAACCGAACTTCGTCTGGATCATTGCCGATGACATGTCGCCAGACATCGGGGCTTACGGCTTGAAGCAGGTCCACACGCCAAATCTTGATCGGCTGGCCGCCGAAGGTCGTCGCTACACGCGGGCCTATGCCACCGCGCCCGTGTGCAGTG
>JBEBGU010000548.1:0-3796 GCA_040081325.1 Prosthecobacter sp. | reverse complement strand
ATTCCGGGCGTGGCGGGGAGTTCTTCAATCGTCACGTCTTTGACCTGCACGAGGCAAACGCCGCCGCTGTGCACCTGCGGGGCGATGTGGCCGTCGAGCGCGATGTTGGGGTCGGTTTCGGTGTAGTCGATGCAGAGGACGCCATTGATCCAGGTCTGAATGCGCGGCCCCTCGGCGCGGATGCGGTATTCGTTCCAACCGAAGACGTCGATAGCCTTGTCGAGCGCGGCCTGCTGCTCGGGCGTGGGTGCCCAGATGACCTTGTTGCGGCGGTGCTCATCGTAAATTTTGCCGAACCAACCCGCGCCGCAATCGACCTGGTAACCGCTCATCGCGCCGCCATCGGCCCGCACGCTGCGGATCTGGATGCCGCTATTCAGCATGCCGGTCTTCGGATCGCCGCTGACCTTGATTTTGAGCTTCAGCTCAAAGTTTTGATACGACTTCTTCGTGCTGATGAAGTCGTTCTTCTTGATCTTCTCTTTCGTGGAGCCGCCAGTGATCACGCCGTCCTCGACGCGCCACATGGCGGGATCAAAGTCCCAGCTTTCGAGCGTTTTGCCGTCGAAGAGAGAGACGGGCGCGGCATGAGATAGAGCCGATAGGAGTGATAGGATGAAGATGAGGCGCATGGTGAATGATAGAACGTGATGATTGCATCAGATTCCGCAGGAAGCGTCCACCACAAGCTGACTGAAACGCACCTCAACTCCGCGCCCGATACTCTGAGGGATGACAGCCGACCCAGCGCTTGAAGGCGCGGGCAAAGGCGATGGGGCTGCGATAACCGACGAGTTGCGCGATGGTTTCTTGCTTGTCCTTGGTGCTGACGAGCAGGGTTTGCGCAGCCTGCATCCGCAGTGAGGTGAGGTGTGCCATGGGGCTTCGCCCGAGTTCCTTCCAGCAGAGCCGGCGGAAATGCTCCTCACTTACATGCGCGGCATGAGCCAGCGCTTTGAGCGTCCAATCTTCGATGAGCCGCGACTGCACTTCCTCCCAAAGCAGACGCAAGCGTTCATCGCGCCGCCAGGGCTCGGCCAGACGACGCGCATGATGATGAGCCAGCTCGATCCAATGATGCAAAGCACGCGCATCGCGTGAGGAATCCCACTCGCCGCGCAGACCTTCCCAGACTCGTTGAAGCTGATCGACATCGACCTTCACTTTCAATGGCGACGCCGCGCTGACCTGCGGTGAAACAAAGGACGGCTCGTCGTAGCGCATCCAGAGAAAATCCCAGCTCTGACGCGGCAGAGCATGAAAGGCGTTCGGCACACGCGGCGGAGCCATGCAGGCCCAGCCAGCACTGACCGTTTGCCAGCGCCCATCTAACAATACGCGGCCTGAACCACGCAGCACGATCATGAAAAAACTGCCACCCGGAGCCAGCCGCACGCGAGCATACGGAGCCACGGCGTGATCCACTCCCAGCCGTGCGATCCGATGCGCCGCCAGCGCACGACATTCAGCAGCCTCCACGACCCAGCGCGTGGTTTTCGCACCGTCGATGGTCGTCTCTGTGAGCGGGGCTGTTGAATCAGGCATGGTGGAGCTTGTGCCATGTCATGGCAGCAAAGGCAATGCTCTGCTGCTTGCATGTTCATGCCACGCATGGCTTGATGGGCACATGCTCAAGCACCTCACTCTCCTCGGCCTCGCGGCGCTGCTATCACTCTCCTCACTGAATGCACAGGATGGCAAAGCCATGACTGGCTCAGTCCTATCGCCGACCATCAAGCCTTGGGATAGCCACTACATCGACATCGAGGCAGGTTACTTGTGGAAGGTCGGTGGGGATACACCACTGGACTATGGCATGGTGCCTGTGATGCTGACTTGGCGTTCGCCAGAAGTGATCGGCATGGGCTTTGCAGATGGCTCAAGGCTCATCGTGCGTAATCGTCTCTCACTCGTCGCTCAGTGGGTTGAAACGGGCGCGGAAAATCATTACTTCGGCCTCATGGGTGCGCCTTCCATCGAGTGGTGGAATGCGGCTGGCACTTGGTCGATCTATGGCGGCATCGGTGGTGGTGCGGGATTGATCGATTCGCAAGGTGTCGCCGGCGGCCAAGGGCGTGACTTAACACTCAATTGGTTCGGCACAGTCGGCGTGGCTCATGCGATCAATGACACGACGCAGATTCGGGTCGGTGGCATGTTTCAGCATCTCTCTAATGGTGGTGCGACCACGCCGAATCCAGGCGTGAACACACTGGGTTTCACCGTCGGCATGTCGCGGAGCTTCTGATAAGAAAATATGTTTAGCATTGTCGAAGCCATCCGTGAGCGCGCGAAGCCTGAGGCAGTCGCGCTAGTGCAAAAGGAACGCACGCTCAGCTATCAAGAACTCTTCACTCGCTGCGATGCCATCGCGGCCACACTGCGCTCTGTATTAATTCGCGAGCCGGGGCGTAGTGATCGCCTGCGCATCGGGGTACATTACCCGAGCTGTCTCGACTATGTGCCGCTCGCTCTCGCCACACTGGCAGCAGGCGGCTGCTTTGTGCCGATCCCGGACGAACTCGCGGAGGAAGAGAAGCGTGAACTGCTAAATCGCACCGCGCTGGATGCCGTGCTCGTGATCGAAAGCGGGGCTGCATGGGTGCCATCTGATGCACAGCGTTTGGGTGAACTCGAAGTCGGCGCACAGCGCGTGCTCATCCTGCGAGTGGCAAGCACCACGCCTGCTTTTCCGACAGAAGCCTTTGAAGCATTGAACCCGGCTTTCATCCGCTTCAGCTCCGGCACGACGGGTAAATCAAAAGGCGTGCTGCTTTCTCACGAGTCCCTTTTACAGCGCATCACAGCGGCGAATGAAGGGCTGCGAATCGGCCCTGGAGATCGTGTCCTGTGGGTGTTGCCGATGGCGCATCACTTCGCCGTTTCCATCGTGCTTTATCTCTATCACGGAGCCACGACGATCATCGAGGAAACGCATCTCGGTGAAGATCTGCTGCGCGCGGGCGCTGAGCAAAAAGCTACGATCATGTATGGCAGCCCCGTGCATTACCGTCAACTCGTGGAGGCACCGGACATCGCACAATGGACGACGCTGCGTCTCGCTGTGGCGACGGCGGCCGCACTGGATGCAGCCACGGCGCAGAAGTTCCATGCGCGATTTGGACTCGATCTCGTGCAGGGACTCGGGATCATCGAGCTTGGCTTGCCGATCCTGAATCTCACAGGCGCGCATGATGCACCAGAAGCACTCGGCCTGCCACTGCCCGCCTACCAAGCTTTACTGAAAGGTGAAAGCGACCAAGAGCTGGGTGAAATCTGCCTACGCGGACCAGGCATGTTTGATGCCTATCTTGATCCTTGGATGCCGCGCGCTGAAGTCGTGGACGCTGACGGCTGGTTCGCCACAGGTGATCTCGGCAAACGCGATGCAGCGGGACGCATCTATATCTGTGGTCGCAAGAAGACACTTATCAATGTCGGCGGCATGAAGGTCTTCCCTGAAGAAGTCGAAGCTGTGCTGGATTCGCATCCGAAAGTGCTGCGCTCAATCGTCGAAGCACGCCTGCACCCGCTTTATGGAGAAGTGCCCGTGGCGCGCTACATCCCCTGCCCCGATGGCGCTCCGACGACGATGGAGATCCGTACGCATTGCCGCACAAGACTCGCAGGATACAAGATCCCGCTCATCTTCACCGTTGTGACGGAACTACCTTTGACCGCGAGCGGAAAGCTGAAGCGCCTTACTTGAGTGCAGCCAGAGGGTGCTCCGCTTTAGTGGCGGCATCAGACAAAGCACCGTCACAGAGCATCACACCGAGAAGGCCGGCAAACCAAG
>JBEBGU010000547.1:0-3807 GCA_040081325.1 Prosthecobacter sp. | reverse complement strand
GCATCTACGGTCAGCCCGCCGACATCGCCCGCGAGCGCCTCGGCGAAAGCCTACTCCGCCACCTAGGTGAGCGCACTCTCGTCGTGCTCATGGAGAATCTCGACTCTCTCTTCAAGCACATGCCCGAGGGCGAGCAGCGCATCTGGCGTGCCTTCGTGCAAAACCACCCCGTCTTAGCCACCGTCGGCACCGCTCAGAGCCTCTTCGATGGCGTCGCCGACCGCAGCCAACCCTTCTTCGGCTTCTTCGACACCCGCCACCTCACGCCTCTCAATGTCGAAGACGCCGTCCAGCTCCTCACTAAAATTGCCCGAGTGAACGGCGACGAAGGCAACGAAGAACTCGCCACCTATCTCCAAACCCCCACCGGCCACGCCCGTGTCCAAGCCATTCACGACCTTGCTGGCGGAAATCCACGGCTCTACCTCATCTTCTCCGAATTCCTCACCCACGAGTCTCTGGACGACCTCGTCCGCCCCTTCGAGGAAACCGCCGACCGCCAACTCACCAGTTACTACCAGGAACGTCTGCGATGGTTGAGTGCGCAACAGCAAGAAATCATCCAGTTTCTCTGCCACCACAGCCAGCCGGTTCCTGTCAAAAATATCGCCGAAGGCCTCTTCACCACCCACAACTCGATCACCGGCCAGCTAAAACTTCTTCGTGATTGGCACTACCTCAAATCTAAACAAAGAGGTCGCGAAGTGTTCTACGAGTTGGCTGAGCCTTTAATGAGATTGGCCCTTCAGATCAAGGAAACGCACGACCACAAGCCGCTGACGCTCATCGTGGATTTCTTGCGCGTTTGGTATGATCGCAAAGATCTTGAGAAGGGCCGTGATCGCCACACACTAGGCTCGCCTGGGCGAGGTTACTTTGAGGCTGCACTTGCGGCCGAAGATTCTGGAGAACCCAATCTAAGACATCAAATCCTTCGTCAATGGACTGCCGACATCGACCTTGCGCGGTGCTCTGATGCCGAATTGATGTGCTTGAAGCCGTTGGCTGAGGAATCCAACCATCCACAAGATTGGCTCAAACTCGGCGAAGCTCTACGCGGACGAAAAGAATTTGTTGGTGCGATAGAAGCGTTCAACTTTGCGCTCCGACTAAACGCTACAGTTGATCAAAAAGCATGGGCGCTCATTTCACGCGGCGCAGTGCATTCTGATATTGGCAACGCACAAGAAGCATTAGCAGATTTTGCTACACTGATAGGGTTGGAATCAGCCCCGCAACAGCAGATAGCCAAGGCATATTTAAACCGCGGAATAATTTATGCCAATCTTGGGCACACAGACAAGGCGTTAGCAGAATTTACCGCCTCGCTTGAAATCAAAGAAGCTCCTCCTGAAGTCACATCAAGAAGCTACTTTCAACGTGGATTCTTACTGAGCAATTTGAGCGAGAATCAAGCTGCGCTTGCTGATTTCACTTCGGTAATCAAGATGCAGGACGCTCCTCTTGATGGTGTTGCGTGGAGTTTGTGCAAACGCGCTGGTCTTGTTTATCTAACTGGACAGACAGAAAATGCACTCGCTGACATTAACTATGTGATCGACATGGCAGACGCCCCAAAAGCTGCCATTGCCGAAGCCCTTATCTCTCGTGGTGCTATGCATCTTGATGCAGGAAATCCAAATGCACTCCTTTTAGATTATGCCAAGCTATTCGCTTTGCCGAAGGAGCCGCAGGTGATTGAAATCATGGCCTGGCACGCAAAATTGCTGCCGCAAATCGTGGTCACTGCTCTATTCGATCACACAACTGATCCTCATAAATGGCGAACGCATATCGCAGAGTTTTTGCCCCACTTCGCGGAGGTTAAATTGCTCATGGAACTCGGTGAATCATTGGTCCGACATCTTCCACGCCTCAGATTTAGTCCTCTGAAAAATGCCGCCCATGAAGCTTGGGCCGACTGCTGGACTAAAACCTGCGCGGACCTGAAACCCGAAGACCAAACCAAGATGGAGATCCCCCTCCGTCTCCTCCGAGCAGGCATCGACTACCTCAAAACCAAGGATGAAGGCAGTCTTTTGATCCTGCCGATTGAGGAACGGAAGCTCGTGAGGGAAGCCCTCGGACTTGAAAAAGAACGCACCGAATGACACCGCCTGCCTCCAGCCGCACTCCAGCCAAGCCTACCCGATGCCGGGTGGCGCGGGAGTGGGTGCAGTTGTTGCTCGGGGCGGCGGCTGGCGCTGCCTTTATCTGGCAATGCAGCCAACCGGAGACGGCGGTGATGAAATGCAGTCTGCTACTCTTCCTCTGTCTGACCTTCTTCGGACGCATGACCGTGCTGGGCCGTCTGGCCGAGTTATTGAAAACCTGGCAAGCAGGAGCGAAGCCGTAGCTTGGCTCTCAAGAGCCGAGAGGATTGGGTGCGCGGGAGTCTGCCGTGTTGACGAAGTTCAAAGAACTCGGCTTTGGAAAGCCGAGCTACGCTGCTGCCAGTAGTGCCCTCGCATGCTCACGCGCGGACTCGGCTTTGCCGCCGAGCATTCGGGCGAGTTCCTCGATGCGCTCGTCTCCGGCGACTTCGTGGATGCTGGACTTGGTGCGGTTGCCTTCGATCTCTTTGGTGACGACGAAATGGCTCTGCGCCAGCGAGGCGACCTGCGGAAAGTGGGTGATGGCGATGACCTGATGCGTGCTGCCGAGCGAGGCCATCTTGCGGCCCACGGCCTCGGCGATGTTGCCGCCGACGTTGGCGTCGATCTCATCAAAGACGAGCAGGCCCACGGCGTCCTGCTTGGCCAGCGCGCTCTTCACGGCGAGCAAGACGCGGGACATTTCCCCACTGCTGGCGGTGAGGCGCAGGGGCTTGAGCGGCTCGCCGGGATTGGGGGCGAACTGGAAATCGACTTCCTCCAAACCATGCCGCCCAGGCTCGGTGTGTGCGGCCAGTTGGACTTCGAAGACGCTGCGTTTGAATCCAAGATCAGCGAGATGCGCGGCGATTTCTTTGGCGAGCTTTGGCGCGGCATCTGCGCGCTTTTTGGTGAGCTGTTTGCCGTGCTTGTCCACCAGCGCGCGGCGTTCTTTGACGAGCTTTTGCAGGCGCTCGATCTCTTCACCACGATTTTCGATCTTGGCGAGTCGCTGGGCTGCATCCGTTTGAAACTCGATGATGGCGGCGACAGTAGAGCCGTACTTGCGCTTCAGCGTTTGAATGGTGTGGATGCGCTGATCAAGCTGCGCGAGTTCAGCGGGATCAGTCTCCAGATCGTCGGCATAATCCTGCACGCTGCTTTCCAGCTCGGTCAGTTCGATCTGCGCGGACTTGAAGCCTTCAAACATCGCCGCTGTGCCAGGATCGATCTTCTCCAGATCATGGATGCTGCGACCGATCTCACGCAGGGCATCGAGCACGCCGCCATCACCATCACTGAGGCGGCTGGTGATGGCTCCGCACAGTTCGGCGAGACGCGCGCCATTGGCGGCGATGCGGTGACGCGACTCGATCTCTTCTTCCTCTCCGGGCTTCAGATTGGCGACGGCGATCTCGTTGACCTGAAACTTCAGCATGTCGATCTGCTGACTGCCGGCACGCTCGCTGTTCTCCATTTCGTCGAGTTCGGTCAAAGTCGTGCGCCATTGCTTCCAGGCGTCCTCGTAGCTGCCGAGCAGGTCTTCGAGCGCGGCGAATTTGTCGAGCATCTCAAGCTGCCGGTCCTGCGAATTGAGCGACTGATGATCATGCGGTCCGTGCAGATCGACAAGGAACTCGCCGAGGCCTTTGAGCACCTGGATGGTGACGGGGGAACAATTAACAAACTGCTTGTTCGCGCCACTAGCACTGAC
>JBEBGU010000546.1:0-3819 GCA_040081325.1 Prosthecobacter sp. | reverse complement strand
CATTGATGTCCGGGGCAAGACCATTGTTCCCGGATTCGTTGACACGCACGCGCATTTGCGCGTCGCCACCAACATCCATCGCGACCCCGTGTGGAGTTACGCGGCGAATCTTGCGTATGGCGTGACCACGGCGCGCGATCCGCAAACAGGCCGCGACATCGTCACCGCAGGTATGCCGAGTGTAGCCGTGCGTGTGAGTAGCAATCCGATTTTCAAACGCATCATTCAGGGACTCAACAAGCCCATCGCCGCGCCGAGTGCGAATCGCTTTGGCTCCATCAGCCCCACCTCATCAAGCGCTGTGTTGGCAGAGCTTGATGGCCGCATTCCGCTGATCATTGATGGCGGTGCCTGCATGCATGGGCTGGAATCCACCATCATCAAAATCGAGCCCGGCTCACCAAAACCCCTCATCACAATTCTACGTCCAGGACCGATCACGACCGAGGATCTCAAGCTCTACGGCAAAGTGCAGCGTGTCACCCGCACGGTCATTGATGAAGCCACTGAGGCTCCGGGTCAGCTCGCCAGTCACTACGCACCGCGCACGCCACTTCGTCTGTTGAGCAAGCCGAGCGACTTCACACCGGTGGAAGGCAAGCGCTACGTGCTCATGAGCTATCGTGGTGAGGAAAAAGATGGCTATCTGGACCTCACCGACTTTGAAGAAATCATGGTCCTCAGCCCCGGTAACGGCAAGCTGCCCGAAGCCGCCGTGCGTTTCTTTTACATCCTGCGCACGCTCGACCAAATCGGCGCCGATGAAATCATCGCCGAGCCGATGTTCGAGCACGGCATGGGCGCTGCCATGATGGATAAGCTCCGCAGGGCTGCGATCAAAGATTAAGCCATGAGCGTGCCAACAAAAGACACCAACTCCCAAGCCAAGAGCACCGGAGTCGTCTCCATCGCCATCCTTTGCAGCCGCGTACTGGGTCTGGTTAGGGATCAGCTTTTGAATGGCCTTTTTGGCTCCCACTTCACAGGCATTTTCACGGCGGCTTTCCGCACCCCGAATATGCTGCGCGACCTCTTCGCAGAAGGCGCGTTGTCCACGGCTTTTGTCACGACCTTTACCAAGAAGATCAAGAACGAGGGCGATGAAGCTGCATGGATACTAGGCCGGAAGATGCTAGCGCTTAGCGTCTGCTTCATGAGCATGGTGGCTATGGCGGGTGTGGCGCTGGCTCCTTGGCTCGTGAGGTTGATGAATCCCGGGTGGGATAATCCTGAGAGCATCAAACTCTGCATTTGGTTAGTGCGGATCATGTATCCGTTCATTACACTCGTCTCCATGACGGCGCTGGTCATGGGCATGCTCAATTCAAAGAGAGTCTATTTCATCCCGGCTGTCGCGTCTGCGTTCTTCAATCTCGGCTGTATCGTCGGTGGTGTCGTCTCGGCTTGGCTGCTCGATCCAGGATTTCGTGAAGGCGCTATTACAGAGAAAGGTCTCACGGGTTTTGCCATCGGCACTCTCATCGGCGGCGTCCTACAGCTCGTCATTCAGTTGCCAGCTCTGAAAAAAGTAGGCTTTCGCATGGGACTCGACTTCGGGTGGAAGGACCAAGGTGTGCGTGATGTGCTGCACTTGATGTGGCCTTCACTCATCGCAGCGGGCGGCACGCAGGTCGGAGTGACATTGAACTCGATCTTCGCCTCATTGACTCCAGGGAAAGAGGCCGCCGGTGCCTGGCTGGCGAATGCGCAAAGACTTCAGCAGCTTCCACTCGGACTCTTTGGCGTTGCGGTCGCCACCGTGACATTGCCGATGCTTTCACGACTGGCCACTGAAGGCATGACACCGGCTTTCCGCAGTGCTTTGGCGAAAGGGCTGCGGCTGGTGCTCTTCCTCACGTTACCAAGCGCGATCGGTCTATCCATCTTTGCCAAAGAAATAGTCTCACTGCTTTTCGAGCACGGCAAGTTCACCGCGCATGATGTGGCGATGACGGCCGGACCACTCCAAGCCTATGCCTTTGGTCTGGTGTTTTACTCAGCCATCAAAGTGCTTCAACCTGCTTTCTACACGATTGGCAAGCGCTTCATCCCCATGATCGTCAGCCTCAGCATCATTGCGCTGACAGCCTCATTGAACGCAGTGACTGTTTTTGTGCTGAAGTGGGATCACACTGCTCTTGCCTGGGGCACTGCACTCGGACTCTCAATCAATTTCGTGGCCCTTTATCTCAGCATGAGAAAATTTGCTAACGGGCTGGAGACTGGCGCACTCACGCAGTCCCTGATGCGCCTCGTGGTCGGCGTCGGCACGATGGCTGCGGTTTGCTATGGTCTAAAAATGTACCTGCTGGCAGATTGGGCTAAGATGAGCTTTATCACACAGGCGACGGGTCTTGGCGTGATCGTCTCCCTGGCTGCGGTGGTGTACTTTTACGTCACCCAAAAGCTCCGTGTCGAAGAGGCCGGAGAATTCATCAGCATCGTCTCCAAACGCTTCAAACGTTAATCTTACCATGCCACGTCAACGCATCTGGATCACGGCTGCCTTTCTTCTGGCAGTCATTTGGAGTGCAGTCGCCGTCGTCATGCAGCAGACAGATGATCTTGTCTCCTGGCCGGGGAAGGTAATGAAACTGCTCGATGAGACGCCTTGGCTAAAAGGTTCCGTCACCTCCCACGATGCTCGACAGCGTTACATGATCCAAGTCGTCACCAACTACAACCGCCTTGATCCCAGCCAGCGCAAAGCCCTGCGTGAGGATGCACAGGAGTTGATGAACAAGTTCTTCACCTCACTCACTGAGGAGGAACAGAAAGAGTATGTGAACCGAACAGTCGATCCGCTGCTCGACATCATCGACAAAGGCCTCAAAGCCATGCCACTCGAAGAACGCAAAAAACTCGTAGGCCGTATGAGAGGCGACATGAAAGGCCAGCGCGGTGAACCCATCAAAAAGGAAAGCGAACCTGCGGCAGACAAAGATCGCGAGTTCATGGAAAGCATGATCGCAGATGATCCCATCATGTTTCTACGTGAGGCACCTCTGAAAACCAAGATGGACTTGGCACCCATGCTTGAAGAAATGTACACGCGAGTGCAGGGCTTCCGACGCTGAATGCAATGCGTCGTTATGGCTGGCGTTTAATCCCCATGCGCCGCGTCCTTTCTGTCCTTTGCGTCTTTTCGATCCTCAGCTCAGCCACAGCCAAGAAACCCAACGTTGTCTTCATCCTCACCGACAACCAGGGAGCCTGGACGCTCGGCTGCTATGGCAACAAAGACATCCGCACGCCGAACATCGACGCACTGGCCGCAGGCGGCATTCGCTTCACGCGCGCGCTGAGCAGCAACGCTGTTTGTTCGCCGACACGCGCCACCTTTCTCACCGGGCTGATTCCATCGCAGCATGGCGTGCATTCATTCCTTGATCCTAAGTTCATGATGGGGCCTGAGGCTTACAACACGCTCTCCGAGTTTATTTCCATCGGCGAGATCCTGCATGGCTCTGGCTATACCTGCGGTCTCAGCGGTAAATGGCATCTCGGAGCCAATCTCACGCCCAGCGAAGGCTTCGGCTTTTGGGTGACGAAGCCGGATGGCAGCACGCGCGAGTTCTATGACCAAGAGATCATCGAGAACGGGCAGGTCACGAAGGTGGCCGAGTACACCACCGACTACTGGACGCGCCGTGGCATCGAATTCATCGAGTCGAACAAGGAGCGGCCCTTCTTTCTCTACCTCGCTTACAACGGCCCCTATTCGTTGGGGAACCTGATGCTGAACGAATCGAAGAACCGTCATGCGGCCTACTACGCGGACAAGGAGCTGCAAAGCTTTCCGCGTGATGCCATGCATCC
>JBEBGU010000545.1:0-3831 GCA_040081325.1 Prosthecobacter sp. | reverse complement strand
TCCCGAGTGGAACGAAATGCTCCGGCGCTGGCTGGCCGAATCGAACACGGAAACACCCCGTTCTTCCGAAAATCAGCTCCTCGTGGAAGCCGTCGATTACATCACCTTTTTTCACAGGCTGAACCAACTAGCTATCATTGACCTGGAGGGCCATGCGGTGCGCGTGGGCGCCAGTGAGACAACTTTGTGGGCCGGATTCACCGTGATCGATAGCACGTTGCCTCCTCCCCGTCGGATTAGCCATTCTGGGGCGATTCGCATTGACCTCGGAAAAGATGGGGACGCGACCATTTTCGAGCGCGTGGAGGAAAGTTGAAATGAATAAGCGCAAAACTGACTTGCCGGCCATTCGCAAGGTTCCGGCTGCCAGTGGTGAGTTGACTTTGAGAGAAGGCAAATGGCCAGCTTTGATCGCGCGTGCCGGAGCGGCCGCGCAGGAGAGGTTTCTCGAATTCTTCGCCGCCACCATTCGCAACAAAAACACGCGGATGGCCTATTTCAGGGCGATTTCACGCTTTATGGCATGGGCTGATGAACGCCATTTAGTGCTCGAATCGATTCGGCCAATCCATGTGGCCAGCTACATCGAAGGCTTCACAGAGGGCCTTGCCGATCCTTCCGTGAAGCAACACCTGGCCGCAATCAAGATGCTCTTTGATTGGCTGGTAACGGGTCAGATCGTGCCGACAAATCCCGCCGCCTCGGTGCGAGGTCCAAAGCATGTGGTTAAAAAAGGAAAGACCCCCGTCCTCACGGCTGAAGAAGCTCGACAGCTTTTGCAGTCCATCACCACCGACACCGTGATCGGGTTGCGCGACAGAGCGCTCATCGCCACCATGCTTTACAGTTTTGCCCGTGTGTCGGCTGTCGTGGGAATGCGGGTGCAGGACTACTACCCGCAAGGCAAACGCTCCTGGCTTCGGCTGCACGAAAAAGGGGGCAAATTCCATGAGGTTCCCTGCCACCACAAAGCCGAGGAATACCTTGAGGCTTACCTCGAAGCCGCGGAAATCAAAGACCAGCCAAAGACGCCCCTGTTTCGCTCAACCCGTGGACGAACATCGCAGCTCACAGAAAAGGGACTGACGCGAATTGATGCTTTTCGCATCGTGCAGCGCCGCGCAAAAGATGCCGAACTCTTGGGACACATTTGCAATCACAGTTTCAGAGCCACCGGCATCACCGTTTACTTGGAAAACGGCGGTGAACTGGAAACCGCAGCCCGTATCGCAGGCCATGAATCCCCGAGGACCACCAAATTATATGACCGCACCGCAGACAACATTACGCTGGAGGAAATTGAGCGTATTCGATTTTGAAACCTTGGGTTGAACGTTTTTACGTGGACCAGCACTGCACAATACGGCCTTGACCAGCCACCCACTTCGGCGAAGCTTACCACCGCTTCGTCCATGAAACGCTTCTGGCAAATTATCTCACTGGTCCTGCTGGCACTCATGGTGCCTGCGTCAGTGTGCTGCTGGGTGCCTATCAACGAATGCCAAGCCTGTGATTGCCGAGGTGTTTCGGAGCAGCACGACGGGACGCCAGTGCTTCCTGATGCCTGCCCTAGCAACACGATTGCGCACAGCCAAATGCCAGCAGTTGCAGCAATGCCGCAGATGCAAATGGTGGAGCTTTCGGATCTTCTTTTTGAGCTGATTCGCTTAAACGAACTCGCGGCGACGACTAACGCGCCAGTGCCTCTGATGACCAACGCGCCGCCGGAATTGCGGGGCACGTGGCATTTTACGAGCCGTGCGGCCTTGCCTGCACGCGCTCCTTCGAGATTGGCTTGAAGCTCCGTGCGCTGGCGTCCCCGATGAGGTGATGATTGGCCGCGCCGGAGTGCTGCACACACCCGCGATGTGGTGTCGTGCCTTTTGTTGCCCCCATGCGGGGCTTCGCCTTGCCTCGTTCACATCCAGACCCCTTTCTCATCATGCGCTCATTCATCCTTTCATCTCTGTTGCTAACCGCAGGACCACTGCTCCACGCGGCAGAGGCCAAACCTGCCGCCTCATCCATTTCCGAACTCGTGGGTCGCACACTAGCGGGGAATCCTGAAATCCGCTTCTATGAGGCGGAAATCGCGGCGGCGAAGGCGATCCGCACCACCGCTGGTAAGCCTTCAAACCCGGAGCTGAGCCTGCAAGTCGGCAACAACCACATCCGCAACGCCGACACCCGCTCAAACGGCCTCGCCTTCTCTGCCGAGCTGGCACAGCCCATCGAGTGGCCCGGCAGACTCGGCCTGCGCAAGGCCGTCGCGAACCGCGACATCGCTATGGCGGAACTGGGGCTGGAGCGGTTCCGCTTTCATCTCGCGGCTCGTGTCCGCGTGCTGGCATTCACGCTGGCTGCGCAGCAAGACCTCGCCAATGCGGCAAACGAAGTCGCCGCACGTTATGCCTCGCTGCGTGAGGTCATGGTGCAGCGCGAGCCAGCGGGTATCGCGCCGCAGTTGGAGATCGCCACCATTGAGGCGGCGGCGCTCGTGGCGGAGTCACGCGCTGCGAAAGCCGGTGTCGTGGTGCAAAAGGCGCTGCTGGAGCTGAACCAGCTCATGGGCCGCCGTGCCGATGCGCCGCTCATCGTGAAGCGCGGCCCGCTGGATGCTAAGCCCGCGCCTGCGCTGCTCTCCCTGCTCGGCTCCGCGATGAAGAACCATTACGAGCTGCGCCTGCGCCGTGCCGAGCTGGAGCAGCAGGGCTTCAAGGTCGAGCTGGCAAAGAACGAGCGCTACCCCGCCTTCACCATCGGCCCCTTCGTCGAGGTGCAAAACACCCGCACGCTCGATGACCAGACCGTGGCAGGCATCGGCATCTCTTTCCCGCTGCCGTTTTGGAAGAACGGCAAAGCGGAAGTCTCCAATGCCGAGGCACGCCAGATGCAGGCTCAGGCCACGCTCGCCGCCGCGCAGCGCGAGGTGGAGCGGCAGGTCACCGAGAGCATGCTCATCTACCAGACGCAGCAGGCGCGCCTCGCCGTGTGGAAGGGCGATGCCGTCGCGAAGTTCAGCGATGCCGCCGCGCTCGCCGACCGCCATTTCAGACTCGGTGCGGTGCCCATGAGCACTTTTGTCGAGCTTCAGGACAAGTATCTCGAAGCTGTCGAAGCCATCCACAGCACACAGACCGAGGCGCTTGAAGCCGCGCTCACCCTTGAAGAACTCACCGGCGCACCCGGCAGCCTCATCACCGCCAAAAACTAACTTCACCTCTTTATGAAACTTTTGCTCATCCTGTCTCTCATCGTCACCGCCGCCGCGCTCACCAGTTGCAGCGAATCCGCCGCCAGTCCTTCCACCGAACACACCACCGCACCGGAGAACGGCGCACAGTTCAAGGAAGGCAAAGGCGTGGCTCTCACCGCGCTCATGGCCGAGTCCATCCATCTGCAAACCGCCGAGGTGCAGGAGGAAAAGATCGCTCCCACCTTCACCCTCAGCTTGCAGGCCATGCAGCGCGGCACCGAGGTCAGCGGCTGGCTCACCGCCGATCAAGCAGCGCGTTTGCAGCCCGGCATGGAGGTCGAGCTTGGCTCCGCGAAAGGCAGCGTGCTCCGCATTGAAAAGGCAGCGTATGCTACGCTTGGCGACTTTGAAGTCACCGTGCAAACCGCCGCACCTATCGAGGCCGGCAGCGCCATCACCGCCACCTTCCGCTTCCCGGCTGGCGATGCCGTCACCGCGATTCCACAGGCCGCGCTGCTCACCACTGCCGAGGGCACTTTCGTCTATGCCAAGAACGACGAGTTCTTTCTCCGCACGCCCGTCAAAGTTGGCGCACGCAGCGGCGATCATGTCGAGATCACCGACGGTCTCTACAC
>JBEBGU010000544.1:0-3836 GCA_040081325.1 Prosthecobacter sp. | reverse complement strand
GGGATGGTATCCAGCGCGTCTTTGCCGGTGACATACATCTCGGTGTGATCGGTGCCGAGGTGCGTGGCGACTTCTTTGGCGAACTGCGCCTCGTTGTACTCCGCCACATCGAACCCGATGGTGAAGGTGCGCACGGGCCGCGCACTCTGCTGCTGCATCATGGCGACGATGAGCGAGGAATCGACGCCGCCGGAGAGGAAGGCGCCGAGCGGCACGTCGGCCACCATGCGCAGGCCGACGGCGTCTTTGAGGATGGACTCAAAGGTGTCGATGGCGTCGGTTTCGCTGCCTGTGAATGGGTTGTCGAGTCCGTGCTCGATGACACCGCGCAATGACCAGTAGAGCTGCGGCACGGGCTTGTCCGATGGCGCGCGCAGTGTGATGAGCGAGGCGGGCGGCAGCTTGTGGAAGCCCTGATAAATGCAGAGCGGATCGGGGATGTAATTGAAGCGGATCTGCGAGCAGAGCGCATCGCGATTGATGGCGCTTTCAAAGCCAGGGAACTGGCGGATGGCTTTCAGTTCGGAGCCGAAGACAAAGGTGTCGCCTACCCAGCCATAGTAGAGCGGCTTTTCGCCCATGCGGTCGCGTGCGAGATGCAGGACGCGGTCTTGTTTGTCCCACAAGGCAAAGGCGAACATGCCGTTGAAGCGGCGCGTGGCTTCGAGCACGCCCCATTGCAGAAAGGCGGCGAGCATGATCTCGGTGTCGGAGTGGCCGCGCCAAGTGTGGCCGTGCGGTTCGAGTTCGGCGCGCAGTTGCTGGAAGTTGTAGATCTCGCCATTGAAAACGATGACGTAGCGCCCATCCGTGCTGGTCATGGGCTGGTGGCCGAGCGGTGAGAGATCGAGGATGGAGAGTCGTCGATGACCGAGTGCGATACCGCTTTCTGAATCGACCCATGCGCCGCTGTCATCAGGTCCGCGGAGGATGATGGCATCGGTCATGCGCGTGACCTCGGCGGTCATCTGGTCGGAGGACTTGGAGCGTGGGGTGGTGAAGTAGCCGGAGATGCCGCACATGGTTGGAAGAGTGTTTAGTGCTTAGTGTTTAGTGCGGAGAGGAGGGTGTCGAACTGAGTGAGCACGCTGGAGAGGGAGAAATGATCGGCGATGCGCTGTCGGCCTTCCTGGCCGAGGGCGGCGCGCTGTTCGGGAGTCATGGTCAGCACTTCGAGGCAGGCTTTGGCGAGTGCGGCGGTATCTTTGGCGGGGACGAGTCTGCCGGTGTCTCCCATGACCCAGGCGGTGTCGCCGATGTCGGTGGCGACGACGGGGACGGCGCAGGCCATGGCTTCGCCGACGACATTGGGGAAGCCTTCGCCGAAGGCCGAAGATGAGACGGCGAGATCAAGCGAGGCGGTGAGGGCAGGGAGGTCGTGGCGCTCGCCGAGCAGTTGGACGTTTTTCGTTAGGCCTAAGCGGGTGATGTGGGCGGTGAGTTCGCTGTTGGTGTCATCCACACCCGTGCCGACGAGGAGGAACTGGGCATCTGGCAGCTCCTTGATGATGATGGCGGCGGCTTCGAGGAAGGTGGGGTAGTCCTTCATGGCGGTGTGGCGCCCGAATCGGCCGATAGACATCGAGCGTGATGGCTGGAATCCCGCGCTCCTTGGAGTCCATTTTTCCAGATCGAAGCCATTCGGGATCAGTCGTGTCTTGCTGCGTTTGTAGCCGATGGCTTCATGCTGCCGCGCACTGAGCTGTGAGGTGTAGGTGATCGTTTCGGGGAAGCGTGAGAGCTTCGCGAGTGTGCGGATGACGAATGCCGAGCCGCGTTTTTCCAGGCTGAGGTCGTAGAGCGACTGGCGGATGTTCCAGATGACGGGCGCTCGATACATGAGTCGCGCGAGCTGGGCGGTGAGGCAGCCGTGATACATCCAGCCCATGATGACGCCGGGCTTCGTTTGGCGCACGAGTTTAAACAGACGCCAAAGTGCGCGTGGTGTGGGCTTGCCCGCTGGCATGTCGAGTGTGTGGACCTCGGCTCCGGTAGCGCGGAGTGGCTCGATGTATTTGCCGCCTGAGGTGAGGGAGATGACGACGTGGCGCTGATGCTTTAGGCCGGTGATGAGTTGCGTGAGCATCATCTCTGCTCCGCCCGTGCCGAGGCCGGTGGTGAGCCAGAGGACTTTGGAAGGATGAAGGGGGACGGATGAAGGATGAAGTAATCCCGCGAGACACAGGCGGGCGGTTTCAGCCACCATCTTTTCGACGGTGAAGTTGTGTTCGATGCGCTGGCGGTTCTTATGGCCGAGGGCGCTTCTTTGCTCAGCGGTGAGAGCGAGGAACGCGCGCATTTTTTCCGTGAGGGCAACGTGATCACTGGCGGGAAAGATCCATGAGGTGTCATCGACGAGCCAGGCGGAGTCGCCCACATCACTGGCGATGCAGGGGATGCCGCAGGCCATGGCTTCACCGAGCACATTGGAGAAGCCTTCGCCATAAGCCGAGGTGGAGACGACGCAGTCGAGCGTGGGATAGAGCGATGCGAGGTCATCTCGCGCAGGCTGAAAAGTGACGCGATCTGTGATGCCGAGTGTTCTGGCAAGTGATTGCAGTTCTTCTAAATAGGCAGCAGCGCCGTCGCCGATGATTTGCACCTGTACCTCAGGGACGAGTGCCGTGGCGCGCAGGAGTGTGGCGTGATCCTTCATCGGGTGCAGCCGACCGATGAGAGTGAAGGTGCTGCCGGCAGCTTTTGATGTAGCGGGTTTGAAGCGTGCAATGTCGATGCCATTGGGCACCACTTCGAAGTTTTCTGCCGGATAACCCTGCGCTCTATAATAGGCGAGGCCCGCGCGCGAGTTGGCGATGATGAGGTCGGCATGGCCGGAGAGCAGGCAGTTGAGCCGGAAGCTGAGCTTGCCGAGCTTGCCCCAGGTCGCGGCATCGGTCTGCGAGTCGCGGATGCCCCAGATGACTTTCGGGAAACCGCAGAGTGGCTTGAGCAGCAGGGCCATGAGGTTCGACTCATGCAGGTAGCCGTGGATTACATCAGGGCGCAGTTCGCGAAAGGTGGTGAGGAGTCGAAAAAAGAAGCCTGCCAGATCCCAGCGGTGCTTTTTGCCCACACAGATGGTTTTCACGCCCGCCTCACGCAGCACCTGCTCGAAGGGGCCTGGATAAAAATGCACCACGGTCAGATCGAAGCCGCCATTTGCTGCCAAAGCCCGGGCCAGCGTGACCAATTGCCGCTGCGCCCCACCGTGACCGAGGTCACGGATGAGGAAGGCGAGTCGGCATGGCTGAAAGCATTCGGGCATTCGTTGAGACTATAATCTCCATAACATCAGCCTGTAAATCAGGGAATCTTGATAGTTTGGCATCACGCAAAGCCGCGAAATTGTGGCTCGAACAGAGATGAGCTAAGGCTACTCATCAGGATTCAGTCTTTACTCTGGAAACAATTCCCGATTAAATCCGCAAATTCAGCGGTTTTTTCCGCCTTCATTTATTATCCCCATCCCATCATCCTGAGTTATGAAATCCAGTCGAACCCGCGCCGCACTCCTAGCGCTTCTCTGCGGCACCACAGTTGCAAACGCCGATATTTTGATGCTCAAAAACGGCAACAAAGTCGAAGGCAACATCCTTGAACAAAATGAGAAAGGGGTGCGCATGAAGTACAAGCTCACGCCGAAGATCATGGACGAGAAGATCTTCACCATGGCGGAGATTGCTCAGATCATCAAACAGCGTCCGGAGGAAGTGGAGGTGATTGAGCTGCGTAAAATGCTGCCAACCGTGGATCTGATGAAAGCGGATCAGTATGAGCAAATCGTTCAAGACCGTCTGCGCCCCTTCGTGAACAAATATGCGGGAACGCCTGAAGCC
>JBEBGU010000543.1:0-3852 GCA_040081325.1 Prosthecobacter sp. | reverse complement strand
GCAAAGCCTCGCGCGATTTAGGCTTCAAGCCAGCCCACGCAGAGAGAAGCGCCCCCATCTGCTTCCCATCCACTTCACTCAGCGCCTTCACCGCCGCCGCCTGCACCTTCTCACTCTGCTCCGCTTTCAAACAAGCCAGCAAGGCAGCATGAGCCTGATCCTTCGTCGCCAAAGCCAGCAGTTCGATCGCATCGAGCTTTGCAGACTCAGTCGCCGTTGCATCCACCGCCGTCCCAGCCGCCTTGGTGAAAACTGCCGCCAGATTGCCTGCGACATCCACTTTAGCAATCGAGCTACCTCCGCGACGCAGCCCAATAGCGAAGGCCTTCAGTCCATCTTTGCGCAGTGCGGCAGAGGTGTTCTCAGCAGACAGCCATCGAACCACATACTCTGTCGCTTTGGTATCGCGCTGCTGACCGATCATGCTCATCAAGGATTGAGCAAACGCCCCTTTCAAATCTTGATTTTGTCCACCCACAACACTCTCAAGAAGCTTCTCGGCATCTTTACCGACACCGTTTAAAACCGCTGCCGTGATCCACGCATTCGAAGCACTCGATTGCGCAAGATCGAGTTGCTGAGCCGTCGCTTCAGAGCTCTTGGAAAGCAGCATCGCATAGGCCAGCCGCACTCGTGGAGCAGGATCACTCGCAAGACTTTGCAGCGCCTCTGAATTCACCTTTGAATCAGTCGCAGACGCTAAAACAAGCGCCCGCTCACGCACAAACGCATCCTCATCCGCCACGGCTTGGGTGAGCGTCTTATCATCCAGCGCCTTGAGTCCCAGCAGCGCATTCAGCGCATGGATCTTCGCCAGCGGCTCACCCTTCATCTTCAGCACATCGTTCAAGCGCAGCACCGCCGCCTTGTCCTGCCGCTCATACAGCAACCGCGCTGCCACATCACGCTGCCAGCCATTCGTATGACCCAGCGTCTTCACCAGTTCCTCCGTGCTCGCTTTGTCCAGCGTCACCTTCTGCCCTTTGCGTTCCAAACCTTTGTCTGGTGCGATCCGGTAGATCCGCCCGCGATCATTGCCGTTGTTCAGATCCAGATGCTTCTTGATCTCATCCGGTACGCTCCACGGGTGCTCGATCACTTCGCGATACATGTCACAGACATACAGGCAGCCATCCGGCGCATTGGCAAAGTTCACCACGCGCACCCAGGTATCCTTGCTCGCCGCAAACTCAAACCCATGCTCGTCCGCAGGCCGCTCACCGATCAGATCAATCCCGTTTTCAGCATAGCGAATCACCTTGCGGTGAACGAGCTGCCCACCCGCATCTCCCGTAAAACTGTTGTTCACAAACTCCGGTCCATAAGCATCACCACGATAAATCGTCGTTCCCGTCGCACCCGTGAAGTAGCCGCTGACACGACCACCGCCTTCGACCGCCCCCTTCACCACACCAGCGATCCGCCAGCGTGTGCGGATGATACGCCATGGCTCATCAGGGCTGATGCGGAAGACCTCCGCCGCTCCCCCATCTGCGGCGATGCTTTTGCGCGCAGACGGCATCTCATAGAAAGGATTGCGCGCCACATAGCGGTCATCATAGACCCAGTATTGCAGGTGATCCGAGTTCGAGCAGCCAAACTTGCGCCCGTAGTTATCAAAGCTCATGCCATACTGCGCACCGCCGCCTTCCAGGCCAAACTCATGCGTCAGCGGATCAAACCAAAAGTCCCTGCCGCCCAGCTCCTGCTCAGGCAGTTCAGGGCGCTTCAGACACTTCATCAGCCCCCGATTGCCACCACCCGCCAGCACATGCACGCGGTTATCCTGACCCCACTGAAAGCTGTTCATTAACCCCTGCACATTCAGCAGTTTTAAGCCTGTGCCAAAGCCCGTGTATACCTTCTCACGCACCTCCGCCTTGCCATCACCATCCTTGTCTTCAAAGCGCCAGATGTCAGGCGTCGCCCCCACATACAGCCCGCCATTGGCCCAAATCAATCCCGTCGGCCAGGCTAGGTCATCGGCAAAGACCTGACTCGATTCAAAGTGACCATCCCCATCCTTGTCCTCCAGTACCGAGATCCGACCCAGGTGCGGCGTCACATCCCGCATCTCCGAGTAGTCGATCATCTCGCACACAAACATCCGACCACGCTCATCAAAGCAGATCGCGATCGGGTCGCGCACCTGCGGCTCACTCGCCGCGATCTCCAGTTTAAATCCCTTCTTCACCTGCCACGTCGCCACCGCATCCTTCGGCTCCACCGCAGGGTAGCGCGGCAGATCCTTCGCCGGGTCCACCATCACCGCATTATTCGTCGAGCCATAGGCCGCCGCATAGGTCGTCTTCGACTTGATCCCATCCGCTGCCATAGCGGGTAAAGCGGCACCAAGTAGGCAAGTGAGTAGTCTGGAAGTCATAGAAGCAAAATCGCCTCATACCAACGGCCCGCACAAGCCCGGCTCTCGCAGGCACATCACCCATTTCAGTACTTTTATCGACACACTAGAGAATCAGAGGTGCTTTCACGATTGAATCCAGTATCGTCAGCCATCAATCTACCGATGCCAAACTTCGCACATCCTGAAAACAACGTGGACTGGGGAAAGAAAAGCTCCCAGATGGTCATCACGCTCGCTTGCCTCATGGTGGTCCTAGCAGGCATGAAAGCCGCCTCAGGCATCCTTGTGCCGCTAGCCTGTGCGTTCTTCCTCGCCGTGCTCAGCTTTCCACTTCTGCGTTGGTTAGTTCGTCATCGCATCCCTGCCCCCATAGCACTGATTGTCACCATGTTGGTGAATCTGAGTTTCTTGGCTGGCCTGATCACGCTCGCCGTTCGACTACTCATCAGCTTCAATCGTGATCTCCCCCGCTACTTGCGCGGCCTTCAGCGCACCATGAACGACTTCGCCGCCTGGCTAGAGGCCAATGGAGTCGAGGGCGCACGCGCAGGCACCGAGAGTCTATTCGACTGGAATAGCATCATCGGTTACGCCACTCAACAGGATGTCGTAGCCACCATTGGCTCCATGCTCGGCACCACCTTTGGCACACTCGCCACCGTGCTTGCAGGCCTCATCATGATCCTCATCTTGATGATGTTTATTCTCATGGAAGCCCAGGGCACCGCCACCCGCATGGGTGCCGTCCAGCTTGCAGGTGGCCCTGATTTCTCTGGGCTACTCCGCAGCGCTAGTGACATCCAGAAGTATCTCGGGGTCAAAACCCTCATCAGCGTCCTCACTGGCCTACTCGCAGGCATCTGGTGCTACTTTCTTGATCTCCAATATCCCCTACTCTGGGCCATCCTCGCCTTCCTCTTTAATTACATCCCCGCCGTCGGCTCCACCGCCGCCAGCATCCCCGCCATCATCGAGGCCCTCGTACAGCACGGCACAGGCGTCGCCGTCGGCGTCGCCATCGGTTACGTCCTAGTGAATTTCTGTCTCGACAACTTCGTGCAGCCCACCCTGCTCGGGAATCGCTTCGGCATCTCACCCCTCGTCGTCGTTCTCTCCGTCATCTTCTGGGGTTGGCTCTGGGGCCCCCTCGGCATGTTCCTCGCCGTGCCCCTGACCATGGTTTTTAAAGTCCTGCTCGATAACAACGAAGAATTCCGCTGGATCTCCGTCGCCATGGCCAAGAAAAAGATCCGTCACGGCGAAGTCGAAGTCGTCGGCTACGACCTCCCCGATGAAGAAATCATCGGCGGCGGCGCCAGCACCGAGCGTCCTGGTCGCGATTGATCCTCATTCATCGCCGCACCCGGATTCGACCTTCACTCCATTCCGCAGCCGTCCGCCTTCCTTGGCCGCGTTCCACACGCCCGCGAAGCCTCCATCGACCATGCCAGCCGCCACGAGCATAATGAGAAACTGCCCGCCAAAGA
>JBEBGU010000542.1:0-3855 GCA_040081325.1 Prosthecobacter sp. | reverse complement strand
ATTCTGAGGGGTGCCAGCAGCTTTTTTACACGAGTCATGATTCCACAGGACGAGTACCCGACAGCACCGCTGGCAGGAAGGTTTTCCCCGCAGATTCGGTGCCCATTCCCGAGAGTAGATTTCCCAAAAAACAGGACCGTGTTCTAACTCCACGGGAGCGTGACCGCCGGAAAATTGGCCGTCCGTCTCAGCCGATCAGGAAAGTCTTGTCCGCTGCGAGGAATCCAATCAGACTTCCTCCTGAAATCCTGGCCACGAGCGTCTGCATTTCTTGAATTCCGCCGACTGAATCACCTGACCACTCCGACCCTTTCAATGGAAACTGAAATCAATCCATACCGACGAGACATCAAGATATTCATGACTGCTGCCATAAAACAAGTAGCTACCAAATCTGAAGGCCCTCAGTTTGTCTTTGGAGCAACTCTTCTGGGTTTCGGATTTGAGAGGATTACTAAAGCAGTTCTGTGGGACGTGAACCCGTTATACACTCTGAAAGATCCAAGTTTCAAGAATTCAGCAGGTGTCTTATACAAGAAGCGCTTTCCCATTCCCGATCTCGGTAAAGATATTGTCTCCCCTGAACCAAATGCTGACACGATAACTCTTCGTGAGAGCATTTTGCGGGCATCAGCCTTCTCAAAGGAAATTCATGATTTTAGAGCAACATTTTACACAGCCTGTAAACTGCGGGATATCGGAGCCCATTGTGACCTCGAACTTCCTGAAGTGGAAGAACTGCGTCAGACGCTTTTACGCCACCTTGGTCCGTTGCTAAAGAGGTTAGCTGGCTGCGGCATTCTCCAATTGAATGATTATTCTGAGCGTGACTTGGAGCGAATCGATAACATTTCAGATATCCTAGAAACAGATGAACGAATTAATATCCTTTTAACAGAGTATCAAAACAAGTGGGCTAAGTTGATGCCTAGCGAACAGGAAAAAAAGCGGGCTTTAAAGTACGCAAAAAGGCATAGTGATGGATGGAGTGATACGGTTGAATGCCCTGCATGTCATGAGTCGGCAAGACTTTGTTGGGAAGTGGACTATGACATTGTGGATGGACAAGGCTTCGCTACAGGCTGCTATGTTGATCGATTAGAGTATAAACACTGCGATTTAAGCATTGAAGATCTTGAGGATATCAGCTGGCTTGGTTTCCCGATTGATCACTCAGAAATTTCTGATGATTATTTGCCATGACAATTGAAAGTGGTCGGCCATTTCAAATGGCCGGATTCCAGTGATCATCGACGTGAGCCCCGATAGATTCGCCGTCCGTCTTAGCCGATCAGGAAAGTCTTGTCCACTGAGCGGAACTTGATCAGACTGCAGCGTGAGATCTCTGAAAGTGAGCGTCTGCATTTCTGGAGGTCCGTCACTTAAACACCTGACAACTTTCATTCATTAAATATGCCCTTGGCACGAAAGCTCTATCGGTACACGAAAAGTAAGTACGCAGAGGACTTTGTTCGTAACGGCAACGTCTACTTCAATCATGCGCGGACATTCAAAAATGGTAACTTAACCTTGGCGCAGCAGGATAATGAACGCATTCGGTCATTCAATTTTGAAGACGCACAGCAGAAGCCTTCCCTTTTTGATCAACATGGGCGATGCCTTCAATTGCTGCAAATGGACGTATTCCTGACAAACGGCAATTTTACCCCGCGTGATTACTTTATGTTATGCTGGGCCACCGAGCCTATTGATCGTCTTTATGATGAGTTCGACGCGGAAGTCTGTATTCAGCTAAAAGACCCATGTGAATTTCACAGGAGAATCTTTAACGAGATTAAGGCGAAGTTCAAAGTTGGCGGCCGTTATGCAGCGTGGGATGTGAAATATTTTGATCCGCAAGTTCCGCCCATGGTGGACGATTTTCTAGATTACCAGTTTTTGAAAGCGCGGCAGTACAGCAATCAGAAAGAATTTCGAATGGTCTTGGAGATCTGCCATACCAGCGCAACTCAAGATAACTTGGTTGTGAAAGTTGGTTGCCTTAACGACATATGCAGAATCTACGAAAGAGGTGAAAAGATTGCTGATCAATAAGATGCTTGGCAAACCCGCCGTCCGTCTCAGCCGATCAGAAAAGTCTTGTCCGCTGCTCTGGAGCTGATCAGACTGCTTCATGAGATGTAGGTTACGGGTGATGAGTTTCTAGAGTTCTGCGATTTGGAACACCTGACCTCATTCATTCAGTAATTCTCCGTTTTGCGGAGTGACGTGGGCCAATGAATGGCTGAAGTTCCAACTCATATTTTGGGCCATTTGGTGATTGACTGCGAGTTACGCAGTCCTCCCATGGTTCATGGCTGAACAAGAAACACCTACTTCACTCGTATCTTTTAAAGACCTGCTAGGGCTATCCAAGCCCTGCACAGTGTTAGTTGAGAAAATTTCAGACGCAGTTGGAGGCCTTTGCCGCCCTTGGCAAATGAAGAGATTGGCCATTACCAAAGCTGAGGTCGAAGTGATGAAAACCCACAAAAGTATTCAAATCACGGATATCAAGCAACGAGCCATCCTTCGTTTTGGGGAGGAACAAATCCAGTATCAGCGCAACATGGAGGCCGTGGTAAAGAAGGCTCTACTTAACGTTGATGAAGATGCACAACCAAACAATATCGAAAACGATTGGCTGACTTACTTGTTCGATAAGGCACGCATCGTTTCTGACAATCAAATGCAAAATGTCTGGGCTAGGATTCTTGCGGGAGAAGCAAATGCACCAGGATCCTTCTCAAAACGCTCTATCAATTTGGTCTCCGAGATGGGAAAACGGGATGCCGAAATGCTGAACGTGCTTAGACAGTTCTGTTGGGAGTTTGGAGATCAACTGGTGTTGGTTGTTCCGGAAGTCACCAGCTTTGGCGACAAGCATGGCCTAGATTTTGCATGCTTGAGGCATCTTGAAAGCTTGGGCCTAATATCATTTAGTGACGACATCTTCGGCGGAGGTCTTGTCTGCTCGGGCAGATCAATTCTTGGAAGCTATTTCGGTAAGGCGTTGCACCTCCATCGTGAAAAAGATGAGTGGGCTGGAGACACCATTTCGGTTGGGAGTGGAGCCTTAACCCCGGTAGCTCATGAGTTACTCCGCCTCTGTGCAGTAAAGCCTATAAAGGGCATGCTGAAACAAATGACAAAGCAGTGGGAGAGATATTCACCCAAAGCGGGGTAGCGCTTACCTTTTCAGTGGAAGGTGTTTCAAATGGCAAGATTCCAGTTTTTAGAGACTTGGGCAGCCACCGAAAAGAAGAGGCTCCGTCCATCTCAGCCGATCAGGAAAGTCTTGTCCGCATGGTCTTTGAATATCTAGAAATCCGCAAAATGAATCACCTATTCAAGGAAAACGGAGTTGTGCTGCGTTACTTGAGTGCGGTCACTTCGGAGGCTGAGAGGTGCCGCCAGGCTCCTTTGGCGAGTGGGCCGAGTTTGAGCTGGGCGATGGCGACACGGACGAGGCGGAGGACTTCAATGTCGTGTGCCTCCAGCACGCGGCGGATGTGGCGGTTGCGGCCTTCATCGAGCACGATCTCTAGCCAGGTGTTTTTATCTCCCTGACGCAGCACGGTGACGGAGCGGAAATTGAGTTCTTCTTCCTCATGGATGACGCCTTCACGCAGTCGAGTCACCATGGCTTCATCGACGAGGCAACCGACTTGCACGTGGTAGGTCTTGCTGATCTTTGAGGCGGGATCGGTGATGGCGTTGGCCCAGCGGTTGTCATTGCTGAAGAGGAGCAGGCCTTCGCTCGCTTTGTCCAGCCGACCGACGGGAGAGAGATGGGCAAAGGACTCGCCAGCAAAGCACTCATAGACGGTGCCGCGCCCCTGCTCGTCACTGGCG
>JBEBGU010000035.1:0-14467 GCA_040081325.1 Prosthecobacter sp. | reverse complement strand
TGCCTGTGGAGCCGTTCAGCGTGTAGCTCAGCGTGCCGTCGGCAGCGATGGTGGGCGCGGTGCTGAAGATGGCGGCACCGCCATTCTGCACCACGGTGAAGGTCAGCGCCTGCGTGACGGTGCTATCGCCGTCATCCATCGCCGTGGCCCAGCCGGGCACGGTCTTGGCACCGGTATCTGCCGTATGCAGCGGGCTGCTGCCGCCCGTGAAGGTGGGCACCTCGTTCCGGTTGGTCACGGTGATGACCAGTGCCTGCGAGTCGCTCAGCGGCACGGCTCCATTGTCCGTGATCGTGATAGTGACTTCATAGACACCGTCGGTGTTCGCATCCGTTCGGGTCTCAAAGTCTCGCGGGGTGATGAAGGTGAGCACACCGGCCGCCGTGAGATTGAACAGCGCCTCATCCGCGCCGGACTTGGAGTAAGTCAAGGTCTGGCCCGCATCCGGATCAGAGGACGCATAGGTCACGCTGTTGAAAACGCCCTCGGCAAAGTCCAGCGGGAAGGTGGGCAAGCTGCCGAAGTTCCCAATCTCGGGCGCTTCATTCACGTTGGTCACGTTGATCGTGAGGTCCTGCGAGGCGCTCAAGGTGCTCGGGGTTCCGTTGTCCGTGGCCGTCACCGTGACGCTGAATGGTCCAGGCCCGGTTTCAAAATTGGGCGCGGTGATGAAGGTGAGCGCGCCGGTGCTGCTATCGATGTTGAACAAGCCCTCGTTCGTGCCGCTCTTCGAATACGTGAGCGTCTGCGTGGCCGGGACTTCGGCGTCACTGGCGACGACCGTGGTCACCGCTGTCGTGTTTTCGGCGACATCGATGGAGGCCGTCGCTCCGCCGCCATTGCTGGTGATGGTGGGCGCGGTGTTGGCGATGCTCAGGACCACATCATTGCCGGTGCCACCCGTGTAGGAGATCTTGAAGCCAAGACCCGAGCCGAGGAAATTGGGAATGACCGCCCCTTCCGCCAGTCCGGCAAAGGTGCCAGTGATGGCGTCGGTGCCGTCGTTGGTGAGGAGGGTGAAGCTGTCGCTCACCGCAGGCACATACGCCCCACTGGGCACCAAGAACACTCCCGTGAGGTTGACCTGACCAGCGACACTCAATGGGCTGTAGTCGGTTTCCTCAACGGCACCTGCGAAGGCGATGCCGAGCTGCGAACCGACTCCAAACGCGACGGCTGTCGCCGCCGAGGTAGTCACGTCCGTGCCGCTGGTGATTGGCTGCACACTGCCGAAGAAACCTGAGTTCAGCGTCAGCGCGCCGCCTGCTGTGTCGATGCTGCCGGGGTTGAAGATGATGTTGCTCGCCGAGGTAAGTGCCATCGCCGTGCTGGCACTACGCGTAATCGGGGCGCTGATAATGATCTCGCTGCTGCCCGCATCGCCGATGCTCAGTGTGCCGCTGGTGGTGATCATGTCCAGTTCCGTGTCAGAGAGGTCCGCTCGGCTTGCACTATCCGTCACTGATCCCAAGTCGATCGCAGCACCGCCAGCCGCCCTCACCGTGACGCCCGCCGTTCCTGAGATGGAGCCGTTGGACAGCATCATGCGCGCTGCGATACCACTGCCGCTGACGAGGCTGATGGTGCCGCTTGTCGAGACTGCCGTGGCACTGTCATAGAGAATCCCTACACCGGTAGCGGTTCCCCCGCCGACATAGTGACCCGTGATCGTGATATCGCCGGCGGTCGAGGCGACTTGCCCGTCCGTGGTGATGAGCACTCCCTTGCTGTTGGCCTGGTCGGAGCCAGTCCCAGTCAGTTTCAGCGGTCCGTTCACCGTGGTGACCCGTGAGCCTGCGCCGGTGATGACGATGCGGGTGATGCCAATGAGTTCGACCTCGGCGGCTGCGGTGCCGGTAACACCCGCACCATTCTGCACGACGACGCCAAAGTTGTTCGAGCTGCGGCCAAAACGTCCGTCGCCATCCACGGTGATCTTCCCACCTGAGGAGGTTATCAATGCCGTAGCGCCTGTGACCTGAATGCCGTGATGCTGCGCATTGGTGTCGCTGCCGAAGTTGACGGAGTTGCCCTTGCCATTCAGATACACCGTCGCTGCCCCGGTGGACTGCACGGTGCTGGCATCGATGATGATGCCCTTGGACGTTCTGCCGTTGCTGCCGCCATTGCCTGTACCCGTCATCGAGATGGCACCCGCCACAGAAGTCACCGACGACGCACCACTCAGGGCGATGCCCGTGCCAAAGCCACTGCCTGTGCCGGTCAAGGTCAACAAGCCCTCGCCGACGCCCAGACCACTGCCCGTTGAGCTGACAACCGATCCGCCGCCGACGGCGATACCGCCGCCATCCCCGACGCCAGTGCCTGCGAGAGTGACATTGCCCGTGCCGGATGTCGTCACCGTGGCACCTGCCAGGGAGAGTCCCGAAGCCGTCGATGTGATCGTGATCGCGCCATTCACAGACTCCACGCTGGAGCCCGCCGCCATCGACACCGCGCCACTGCCTTTGAGGGTGATGGTGCCGGTGCCAGTGAAGATCAAATTCGCACTCGCCGCCACCACCACGCTGTCCGTGCCCGGCGAGACATCGTCATTGGAGAGATCCACGTCCAGATTCGCATTCCCCGCAAAAGTGATGTCGCCGTTCAAGTTCACCGTGTCATTGGCCGTGCCGCCATTCAGCGTCAGCCCATTGAAGGTCGTGGCAAAGGCCCCGACGTTGATGATGTCCGTGCCGCCCGCCGCGTTGACGGTGATCAGGCCGGTGATGCTGGCCAGCGGGATGCTCACACTGTTCGTGCCGCTGCCCGTGCCCGCGTTCGAGCTGATGAAGGAGCCCGCGTTGGCACCGATGACGAGGTTGCCAGCGGATTCGCTCAGCGAGAGCGTGTCGTTGCCGTTCGCCAGATCGGTGATGGTCAAGGCCCCGCCGCTCAGCGTGGCGATGATGTTGGAGACAGTGGCGACCTGCACGGCCGCGCCGCTGGAGCCGTTGCTCGTCGTGATGATGGCTGTCAGATTCCCCAGGCTCGTCGGAGCGGTGGTAAACGTCACGGTGAGGGACGTGTCAGTCGCCGCCGTGACGGTGCCGACAGCGCCGTTGCTGAAGACCACCGTGTTGTTCCCCGGTGTCGTGTCAAAGCCGCTGCCGGTGATGGTGAGGGTCGTGGCGGCGGAGGTGATGGCGGTCGTGGAACTCGTCACCGTCGGCGTCGCCACCGCTCCGAAGGCCAGTTCGCCAAACCCAATTCGATTGGCTCCCGAGGTCACGACCAGACGGACGTAGCGTGTCGTTGTGGTCGCTGACAGAGTCTTCACCTGCGCCTGATTGTTGCCCGGAATCGCGACCGGGAAGCTGTCCAACAGGACCGGAGACGTGAAGGCCGCATCGGAGGAGGCAAAGACCTGCATGTTCGTCATACCGACACCGCCATGACTGGCGTTCCAGTTCCACACCACCACCTTTTTCAAAGGCTGAACACTACCGAGGTCAAAGTCGATGGTGCCCGAGCCTACATAGACGAGCCAGTGCGAGGCGACGCCGATATTGTCGTGGAGGGGATTGCCGGCGATGTAGGGGTTAAAGCTCGTGACCCCGCTGGTGTAACCTGTCAGAAGTCCCGCCTGATTAACGCCAGATAGGAGAGTGTAGTCGCCGCTCAACTGCCCAGCCGAGTTTTGCAGGATGGTGCCGGGGTTAACGACGACGAGCGCTTCAGTCGGGCTGTAAACCGCAGCCACCTGCACAGGAGCACCACTGGAGCCGTTGCCGTTGGTGACGACAGCCGTCAGGCTCCCGAAGCTGATCGGCTGCGTGCTGAAGGTCACGGTCAGCGAGGTCGCGGAGGAAGCCGTGACGGTGCCGACCGCGCCGTTGTTGAAGATCACGGTGTTATTCCCCGGTATCGTGTCGAAGCCAGTGCCGTTGATGGCAAGCGTGGAGACATTCATTGGAAGATCGGCCGTTGAAAGCGTCACACTCGGTGCTGGGGGCACGACCAGCACGCCTGACATGGCATACATCCGGTAAGAAGTGAACTGGCTGATTCCAGGCGCAGCCTGCGATATCCAAGTAAAGGTCGTTGAAGACACATCCGAGGCATAATCCATTCCATTTGCTCCCAGCGGTCCGGAAAAGTGATTGCCGGCAGCGTCTGTCCCGCTGAGCGCCCGACCCGATGACACCGTGCCGGTCGAGTCTGTGATCGGAGTGTTAATGGTGCCGTCCCAAAGATCGGTATTATTCGTCGCGACGTTCAGACCGTTAAGGGTGTAAATGCCAACGCCTCCAGACGCTGGCAACGTGTTCGTATTATCCTGTGCTCCGACAGCGCTGGTGCTGGCTACAGCTGTCCAGGTGGTGCCCAGGGCTGCCAGGGTCGGCACCCCAGCCGCCTGCGCAGCCACGAAGGCATTGTAGTCAGCAATGTTCGTGGACTGCCCATCGCGAGTGCCGGACGTCAGATAGATCAAGCGATACGAAGTGCCAGGAGCAAGGCCCGGCGGAACGGTGACGCTCGCAGCCTGCACGCTGACCGGAGCCGCGACGAGAGTGATCAGAGCGGTGAGAAGCCCCAACAGGGCGGGCTTGGGAGCGGTGGATGTTTTCATGGTCGTTTCGGGAGTCTGTCGTTATCTGCTAGCAGCCTGAGGCATGTCGTGGTGCCCGCTCAAGGCAGGTATTTTAATATGATTTCAGAATAAGTGCTCCGCTTATGGCACATGGCGGGAGCGGGGATTCAGAGGCAGCGTGAATACCAGGCCCGGTTTCTGCCCCGGTGTTTCACCCAAAAGTAAACTTTTTTCAAAAAAAGCCCATTCCAGCGGGGAAACTGCGAATCCACACCCAAGGTTCGGCCCTCGTTGTCACACATCATTTTGGCCAAGCTCGCCAAGAGCCCACGGAGCGCGGGGCTTTCCAGCACGCAGCACACCGACGAGCCCCAGTGTCCAGTCTCGCCCGGAATGCATCCTTATCCAAAGCTCCGCCTGTTCGGGAATCGCTGATGAGATTTCTAGGCTCAAGGTTTTGTGATTTCTCGCCCTCGGAGTGATGGAGTCGTGGAGTGCTATATTTCCAATGGTTGAGACTCACTTGATGCCAGGGAAGAGTCGGGGCAGTTCGGGCAGGATGAAATAAACCCGGATTACCAAGAGACAGGCTAAACCCAAAATAAATTGTAATAGTCGGCATAGAGAGGTCGAGAAACGGCTGTGTTTCGGCCCGAGCAAAATGAACCGGAGCCGCCTCAACAGGCAATCACGCTATGCTTACCCAACTCGCGCTCACTGAGCACCGTGTCGTGCGTCATCACCAGACTACTGACAAAAAGAGTGCGGTGATGAGTGACGCGAAGGCGAGAACGAACGGCGGAATGTCCTAGTGTGCCAGATTGTAGCGACGGCTCCAGCCTTCTGGCGTTAGCGATTCAGCTTCCGGCAAAGAGTTGCGCACAGATAACGTGGCATCCAAAATGCCTTGATGAATCGCCTGATCTTTTTTCTCCTGTCCGTAATCTCCTTTAGCACGCTTTGCGCACTCGATGTGCCGCAGGGTGGGCAAGAGATCGGCGGAGCCTTGCAGGCTTCTGCGAATGCTGCGGCTGGCACGGTCGAACCGCTCGTGATCGGGAAACGAATCACCATCACACACCCGAATGAAGCCAATGCTTACAGCGCCCAATTCACTACCCCATGCACGGGAGCGATTGCAAAAAACGAACCCGTCATGGCCATCATCAAAGCACGAGTTGTGGGCGATGCGGTCTTTGGTGAAGTACAGGCAAAATTGCAGCTCAAAGCTGCGCCCTACACCTCCTTTGGACCGACGATCAGCATCGCCATCCATCACGAATGGATGGAGCAACCTGTGACCTTCGTTGCTGAAGAAACGATCCCTGCGGATAAGGTCGCTGTGGTGCTGCTCTGCGGTCAAAAAGCTCAGAGTCTGGAAATCGAAAGTATCCGCGTGCTGAAGTATGATGCGGGCACCGACATTAAATCCTTCCCACGGGCGAAGGGCATCAAACGCAACTACGCAGGCCGTGAGGCCGACGCACCATGGCGTAAAGCAGCGCTGGATCGAATCGAGAAGGAACGTAAAGCCGATCTCTCACTCACACTCAGCGGAGCAGATGGCAAACCACTCGCCGATACCGAAGTGAAACTGACTCTGCGCAAACATGAGTTTGGCTTTGGCTCGGCCATCAACGCCAAGCGCCTATCGAGCGAAAGTGAGGATGACAAACGCTATCGCGACATCATTGAGAGACTGTTTAGCATCGTGGTTTTTGAAAACGATCTCAAAGACGGCGACTGGTCGCCCGATGTCAAAGAGGCGCGGCGCAGCCAGCGCAATGGCGAGTTGGATCAGGCCTTTGCCTGGCTGGCTGAGAGGCACATCCCGGTGCGTGGGCATTACCTGATGCAGATCGCCACGCCCTACAATTTGCACGACATCAAAGACAACACGGTGATCCATGATCGTGTGCTCAAAAGCGTCCGTGAGCGCATGGCCTTTGTGAAGGATCGGGTGACGGAGTGGGACGTGATCAATCACCCCATCGCCTGGGGCGGTGCGGACATGCTAAACAAGAGGCCTGGGTTGGAGAAGTTGGACCGTGAGGTATTTCAGCTCGCGCGCTCACTGACCAAGCTGCCATTCTACATCAATGAGGATCAAATCTTCCGCCCAGGCCCGCAATGTGACGACACCTTTGAGTACCTCAAAGCCATGAATGCTGATGGCTTCACTGTCGCGGGCCTCGGCAACCAAGCGCACTTTCATGAGACCTATCTCCCCTCCCCCGAGCACTTGTTGGCGGTGACAGATCGCTTCGCACAAATCGTGCCGCATCAGGCCATCACCGAGTTCGATGTCGTCACGAATGACGACGAACAACTCGCCGCCGATTACACGCGCGATGTGCTGATCGCCACCTTCAGTCACCCCGCCTACGACTGCTTTCTGATTTGGGGCTTCTGGGAAGGCGCGCACTGGAAACCTGAGGCCGCCAGTTGGAACCAAGACTGGACGCCGAAGCTCACAGGCAAGGTGCTAGAAGAATGGATCGGCCAAAAGTGGCACACAGAGGTCACGCTGAAGACTGATGCAGATGGTCGTGTGAATTGGCGTGGATTCACCGGTTGGTATGAGATGAGCGCGACATTGAAAACGCAGACGAAGTCGTTTCCAGTCACGAAAGCGCAGCCAAAGACTGAAGTGAAGCTTTGAGCCAGTGATCCGCCAAATTTCCTTTCTTTATGTCAACACGCATGATCGACCAATCAGATAAGAATGGACTCTTCCTGTCATGTCAAAGTGCTGCGTCCGGGCGTCATGCAATCCTTGAAGAACAGGATGGCATGGTCTGGTTGTATCTAACGGCATCCAACGCCACAAAGCCGGAAAGAGACTGCCCCGCCTTCACGACTCGAAAACCTACGACATCTGTAGATTGGGAGCAGATCAAGAAAACTGGAGAGCCTCCTTCCATCACTCAAGATGTCGCGTCCTGCTCTGCTTGGGTCATTGATGCTAAACCCGCTGAGTTTAGTGCTGTGTGGTCATCAAATGGTGAGTCCGTCGGCATTGTGCGCAATGGCCATATCGTCTGCATGATCATTTCAGGCGAAAGATTTGGTCACTCGCGTGCAATTGCGAAGGAAAGCCCTCTCGGATTGCCTTTTGATGATGACATTGCAAGAAAGACATTTCCACAGTCAGAATGAGAACTGATCCGCCATTTCTTGTGGGAAGCGAGATCCTAAACGAATTCACATTCCTCGAAACGGATTCACCACGGTCACGCTGCCGTAGGTTTGACCGTCGTTGAGGTCTTCAGAGAAGACGGTCTGACATCCGCATTGAGCCGCTGCGGCGATGATGGCGGAGTCGAAGTAACTGGTTTGATACCTTGCGCAGATGGTTGTCGAGTCGTCGAAGAGTTTCAGGGTTGGTTCGAGCACGGTGAAGGTCTGCCGCCAAGTATCACAAAGGCGTATAGCCTCAGCATGGGTGAACCCCAGTTTCTTCGGATGAGTGGCGACCCGGTAGAACTCCTGCAGGACTTGCAGCGAAATGAACTGGCCCGACTTTTTGATCAGTGCCCGAGCCACCTCTAATTTTCCGGCATCCGCAACAAGACGACTTGAAGCGTAAATGAGCACGTTGGTATCAAGAAACTCCACGGTCGTATAACTCATCGCGGTTCAAGGGGCCGACAGTGCCTTCGCGCAGGGGCTTCGAGTCCACCAAGTTCCAGGCAGACTGCAAGGCATCAGCGGTGTCATCTTTGGTGACATCGTTGCCACCGCGCAGTGCTACAACCAGTTCACGAAACAACTCGCCCAGCGACTTTCGACGCTGCTGGGCGGCTTGGACGGCCTGATCATAGACCTCGTCGTCCACGGTGAGGGTGATGGTCTTCATATGAGAAACTATGCAGTCTTGCCACTTGTCCTCAAGTCTGAGTTATTGCCCGCAATTCCGCCCGATCCCCCACCGTTGACAGCCGACCATGAAGCTCCTGCTCTCGATCCTGTCGTCACTCGTCATCCTGCATTCGTCATTATTGGCGAAGCCCAATGTCATCCTCTTCCTCGCCGACGACATGGGCTGGATGGACAGCGGTGTGTATGGTTCGCAGTATTATGAGACGCCAAACATCGACCGTTTTGCCAAGCGATCGATGCGCTTCACCAATGCCTACTCACAGCCGCTGTGCTCACCCACTCGAGGTTCATTGCTGACAGGTCAATATTCCGCACGGCACGGCATCACCAGCGCCACAGGCCATCAGCCGCCTCAAGCAGCAGGCTTCAAAGCACTGCCCGAAACGGCACCACCGAATGCACCGATGCTGCTGCCAGAGAGCAAGAACTACCTGGAGCCATCACAGATCACATTGGCGGAAACATTGAAGGGAGCTGGCTATCGCACGGCACATATCGGCAAATGGCATCTGGGCCTCACGCAGCCGCATTGGCCAGAGCAGCAGGGCTTCGATTTCGCCTTTCACTGCCATCCTGATCCGGGGCCTCCAGGCGAGTATTTCTCACCGTATGGCGTAAAAGCTGAAGGCAATCCTGGCGGTAAAAACAAAGTCGGCACCATCACCGACGGACCCGTGGGCGAGTACATCGTGGATCGTCAGGCGGCAGAAGCGGTGAAGTTCATCACAAGCAGCAAGGGCGGGCCATTCTTTCTCAATCTCTGGTGCTATGGCGTGCATGGACCGTGGGGACACAAAGAGGAATACACCAAGGCTTTCATGACAAAGAAGGACCCGAGTGGGCGACAGGGAAACCCGATCATGGCATCAATGCTGAAGAGCGTGGACGAATGTTTTGGGCGCATCCTGGATGAACTCGATAGGCAAGGCATCGCCGACAACACGATCATCATTTTCAACTCCGACAACGGTGGCAATGAGCACAGCAACGTCACCACTGAAGGAAAAAAGTCTGCCAACGCCGACTGGCAAAAGTGGGCAGGCAATCAACCGCCGACCAAGAACACACCGCTGCGCGATGGCAAAGGCACGCTCTATGAAGGCGGCACGCGTGTACCTCTGATGTGGTCCTGGGCCGGTAAGATCAAGCCTGGCATGACCAGCGACGTTGTGGTGGGGCCTATCGACATCTACCCCACCGTGATCGACCTCCTCGGCATCGCCAAGCCCGAGCAGCAGAAGTTTGACGGAGTCAGCTACGCCAAAGTGCTCAAGTCGGAAGGCGAATTCGAGCGCACCGCCTATTTCAATTACCATCCACACGCCGGAGCCAATCGCGCGGGTGGCGTCTGGGTACGCAGCGGTGATTTCAAACTGCTGCGCTGGTTTGGCAATCCAGCCACGCATGAACTCTACAACTTGCGTGAAGACATCAGCGAAGCCGCTGATCTCTCCACCAAGATGCCCGACCAAGTGAAGAAACTCGGAGCACTCATCGACGGCTTTTTAGCAGACACGGGAGCTGCCTTCCCACAGCCCAATCCAGCCTACAAACCCGTAGCGGCCAAAGCCACGAAGAGCGTCGATCCGCTCGATGGCTGGAAAGAGCGTGGTTGCAAATCCACCGTCACCGCAGGCGTCCTAAGCCTCAAAGCCACAGGCAAACCAGGCGAAGCTTTCCTCGGACACGGAACGGCGAAGATGACCGCCCCAGCCACCATCAAGCTCCGCGTTCGCAGTCAAACTGGCGGTGCAGGTAAGATTGAAAGCTACCCCAACGGCTCGGCAAACGCCACCGGCATGACTTCACTGCCCTATGAAATCAAGGCAGGCGACTGGCAAGATCTAGAACTCAAACTGACCCACACCGGCCCGCTCGGCACCCTGCGACTGTATGTGCCCGACGCCGAGATCGACTTCATCGAAGTCGCCCCTGCTAAAGACAAAGCGATGCGCTCGGAGTTCTGATCGTGAATTCAGCGAGATTTTTCCGTGCGTTCCTGAGGCGCTTGATTATCATCGCGCCGCTTTTCCAGCACTAAATCCAAAGCACACAAACAACCAATATGAGCACACTCCCAAAACTGCATAACGCCATGTGGCCAGGTCTCGTCGGCAAAGGCGACGGCGAAGGTCAGGAACCACCGATTAGCCTGGAGCACATGCTCGACCTCACCGCTGCGGCGAATGTCGGCGGCCAGAAGTTTGAAGGCATCGACTATTTCTTGTTTCACCCACACACAAATCCCGAAGCGACCGACAGCGAGCTCAACAAGATCGCCGATCTGATCGCCAGCAAAGGTTTCGACGTGGGTTCCCTCGTGGCTCCCGTCTGGCCCGGCACCGTCGGCGACTCGGCGATGGGTGACGACGCATCCCAAGCCAAATTCCTGGACGCTGTGACTATGGCCTGCCGTATCGCTGGCGTCTTCAATAAGCATGGCGTGCGCAAGTATGGTGTGATCCGCGTGGACTCCGCCGAGTTCGGTATCGCCAAATGGCGCGAGAACCCGAAGGCGAACACGTCTCGCATCGTGGACACCTTCAAGAAGGCCGCCAAGATCGCCGCCGATCATGGCGAACGCCTCGCCGCCGAAGGTGAGATCTGCTGGGCCGGGATGCATTCGTGGAAGGACATGCTCGACGTGCTCGAAGGCGTCGGAATGCCGGAAGCCTTCGGTTTCCAGGCCGACATGGCCCACACCTATCTCTACACGCTCGGCTACAACGCCCCAGAGCATGCTTTGCTCAAAGAAGGCTACAGCGACGCCGAGTTCTGGGCCGCTTATGAAAAGATGACCGATGCACTCCGCCCTTGGACCATCGACTTCCACGTCGCACAAAACGACGGCACCGTCCACGGCGCTGGTGCTCACGACAAGACCGGCAAGCATTGCCAGGCCGACGATCCAAACGGCAAGCTCGACATCACCAAGGCCGCCGGTTACTGGCTGAAAGACGCCGCCGCCCGTGGCATCCAGCACATCTGCTGGGATGGCTGCATGTTCCCGAACGCCGTGCTCGAAACGCCGGACACCTGGAACAAGATCCTGGACGCCATGATCAAGGTCCGCAACGCCCACGGCTGGTAAGACCAGGGTGCAGGCCCCTGCCCTGCTTCACTCATTCAAAACCCCGCCGGGAAACCGGCGGGGTTTTCTTTTGTCCTCAGACGTTGATTTGATCCGCGAGATGGACACATTCGCGCCCCCCCTGCCGTCCGTATCTCTATCAATGTCTGATCTGCCTTTCCATTACGCCATCTCCCAGTCCGTGGAGAAAGACTCGCGCTATCAACCGCACGCTTATGAGTTTGTGCGGGACGCGCTGCATGTCGCCGCCAAGCACTTCTGCGAGGGCAAAGAAGACCAGCATGTGACCGGTCAAGAAGTGCTAGAAGGTGTGCGGCAGCATGCACTTGCCGAATACGGTCCCATGGCATTCACCATCCTCGCCGAGTGGGGCCTGCATCGCGGGGAGGACATCGGCAACATCGTCTATAACCTCATCGACACCGGCTACTTCGGACGGAACGATGGCGACAGCCTCGAAGACTTCGCGGGCGGCTTTGAATTCGAGACAGCTCTGACAGAGCCATTCAAGCCCGTCTCCCAGCGCCTCAAAGCGTAAACCGAACTTCCGAGTTCGGTTTGAGAACGAGTTGGAAAACTCGTTTTACGCTGAGTCGCCAAAATATTCTATTTTCGTCACTTTCAGACTGCGGAGTCATGCTATTCTGGCGGCGCGACTTTCCCCGCACTCCATGAAAACTATTTCACGCTCTGGGCTTACACTTGCCCTTTGTTTGGCGGCTCTGCTGCCACTGTCCGAATCCTCAGCGGCTCCGAAGTCCAAGAGCCACGCCTCCACTCCAAAACCAGAGCCCACTCTCGAAGCGACGTTCACGATGAACCCGCCGGAGCTGTCACCCGCCAGCACCATCGAGGTCGTCGTCCCGACACCGATGATCGCCAAAGAGCGCGTCGGCAGCACGGAGGCTGAATCCCCGCTACTCTCGACACCGCCTTTAAAAGGCAGCTTCCAATGGGTCAGCACGCGCAGTGGTCAGTTCAAACTCGCCGAAGCTCCGAAGTTCAATGCGAGCTACGATTTCGCGCTGCGCAAAGATTTGAAGGACATGGAAGGCAAGGCTCTCTCGACGCAGCGACTCGACTCCGTGAACAGCGCGCAGTTCAAAGTGATCGATCAATCACCGAAGTGGTTCGACAGCGATGATGCACGCCGCAGTCCGAGGTTCACGTTTGAGTTCAATGACAACGTCGCCCTCAGCAGCGCGGCCAGCAGCATCGTCTTTGTCTCCGAGAAGCCTGTGCTGAAAGTGGCGGCGAAGGTGCGCCATGCGACGGGCAAAGACTTTGGTCGCAATGGCACGCCGCAAGCGACCTGGGCGGAAGAGATCGCCAAGGTGAAGCCCACGATCACTGAAGATGCCACACGTCTCAGCGCCATCATCGTTGAGCCTGAAGCACCGCTACCAGTCGCGGAGAAATGGCAACTGCAAATCGCTACGACACTGACAAACGCCTCTGGCCATGACGCGATCGCTCAAGGTGACAACATCGCACTCGGTGACGTGAAGCCATTCAATGTGCGGCAGATCGGCGGCCACACGCCATTCGATGACAGCTACTACCTCGATGTCGATTTCAACAAGCAACTCATCCCCGCCCGTGATGAAGAATGGAAGGCCGAAGAACTAGCCGCTCTCGCCCAAAAGATCGCCGCCAGCGTGCATGTCGATCCTGTCGTGGAGGAGAAGGCTGAAATTTTCAACCGCACGCTGCGCCTCAGAGGGAAGTTTGAGTTAAAGAAGGTCTATCGCGTCGTCGTCGAGCCTAACCTTGTGTCTGGCGATGGCTTGACGCTGGAGAAAGTCGCCGAGCATGAGGTCACCTTCATTCCGAACCCTCCGTATGTCGCCGCACCAGCCTTTGTGCGTGCGCAGCTTGCCAAAGGCGCAGGCAGTTTTGAAATCTCCGCCGCCAATGTCCGCGAAGTGCGTGTCCGCGTGAAGAAGCTCACCGGTCCCGAGCTTCTTCAAGCCGTGGACAAGTACAAGGACTACCGCAGCAAGTTCTACCAGGATGAGAAAAAGAAAGTGGGCTACGTGCCCGCCTCCATCGACCAATACTCGGGCACGCAGATCTTTGATCGCACCTTCCCCGTGCAGAAGCCGCTGGATCAGAGTGAGATGATCAAACTCAACTGGAAGGATGTGCTCGCCGGTGCGCCTGCCGCGCCGTTGTTTGTCGAGATCGAAGGCCGTGCCGCAGATGGCATCACGCAGAAAGGTGTCATCACTCAAACGCTCGTTCAGTTCACCGATCTCGGTTTGATGCAGAAGAGCAATGGCCGTGAGTCGATGGTCTTCATCACCTCGCTCGCCACTGGCAAGCCTGTTCAAGGCGTGCGTCTCACCATGGTCGATGACGAGCAGAAACTCATCGGCTATGCCGACACCGACGCGAATGGCATCGCCACCATGAAGGGCAGCAATCCATCCCTCGTGCTCGCTGAGAAAGAGGGCGACTGCACCGCGATTCAGACCAATGAAACAGGCATCAATGGTGTCATCCCCTATGACATCCCAACCGCCTGGGAAGATGTCTGGAAGCCTGCCCGCAAGACTTTCGTTTTTTCCGACCGTCCACTTTATCGCCCTGGCGACACGGCGCATTTCAAAGCTCATACTCGCAACCGTATCGCGGATGATTTGATCCTCGACAGCGAACCGAAAAAAGGTCGTGTGACGATTCGTGATCCGCGCTATCGCACCATTCTCGACAAAGAGATCACCTTCACAACAAGCGGCTCCTGGGGCGATGACATCAAGCTCCCCGAAAGCCCCATGGGTTGGTATCAGGTGGGCATTCAGTTCGACAAGGAAGGCAGCAACGACAACGACCAGAGCGGCAGCTACAGCTTCCGCATTGATGACTACAAGCCGAACACGTTTGAAGTGAAGCTCGACAGCAAGAAGCTGGAGATTCTCGCTGACCGCCTCAAGCTTCCGCTGACCGCGAACTACTTC
>JBEBGU010000541.1:0-3860 GCA_040081325.1 Prosthecobacter sp. | reverse complement strand
TGGCATGAGCTACGAGAAGAGCCTGATCAATCAGCAGGTGGAAAACGGCATCGCCGTGCGCATGAGCGTCCTCTACTGGCTGAAACCTGGTGCGGTGTAAAGCAGTTGGAGCGCACGGAGCGTGAGTATGGCTTTAGCCTACTCGCCATTCTTTCCTCAAGCGTCGAAGGCCCAGTGGTACCTGAAACAGGGGTGATTCCGATGTGGCCTCGGTTGTTCCAGCTTCATCACCCAAAAGTGGCGAGTAGGCTACGCCATACTCGCGCTCCGGCGGGTGGTGTGAAAGCATCTCACCGCCACTCGTGCCGTGGGTAGCGCCCCCGAAGCTGAGTGCGCACGGCCGGGTAGCTTTCCTTCCAGAAGCGCCCGATGTCGCCCGTAGTCTGGATCGGTCTTTGAGCGGGTGAAAGCAGATGCACCGTCACCGTGATGCGGCCCGCCGCTACCTTGGGGTTTTCATTCACATCATACATCTGTTGGAGCACGACACTGACACTTGGCGGCCGCTTCTCATCATAGACGATGCGCGCCGTCTTACCATTTTTCAGGTCCAAACGCTCAGGTGCATAGCGCTCCAAAAGATCCCGCTGAGCGTGGCTGAGCCATTGATGCAGTGCCGGAAAAACATCCTTGTCCTTGAGCTGGCGGTAAGCCGTCGCACCATGACAAACTTGCTCGATGATGATGCGCCTGTCCTCATCCGTGATCGCTGGGATCTCTAGATCTGGCATCCATTTAGAAAGGCAATTCACTCGTGTGATCCACTGCTCCACTTTTTCATTCCAGAGCACGAGCTGCAAGCGCCCGGCAACTACTTCATCGGCCAGCAGAGAGGCAGCGGTGTTCTCATCCGGCTCACCTTTTTCACGACTGCTGAGCACGAGGCTGCGAAAGCGCACTTCCTCCAGATTCATCACACGACGATTCGTCGCATCATACTGCGCGCGCTTACCGATCACGAAATCGCCAGGGAACAACTCGCGTAGCCATTCCTCCTCCACCTTTGTCACCAGATTCATCTGCACAGTCAGAGCCTTTCCCTGCACCTCGGTGATTTCAGAAGCCACCAGCAGACGCGGCGGCTTAATGTGCGCGTCTTTGCCCAAATGACCACTGTAGCCGCCTGCCACGCGGTAGATACGACTGCCACCACTCGTCTCCACACCCAAGTGATCACTGAATGCAGCTAACAAAGTCTTCGCCAATGCCTCCGGCTCTGCCACCTCATCATTCACCGTCAATCCAGCACGCTGAGCCAAACGCAAAAACTGCTCATAGCTGCGGCCAGCTTCGCGTGAAGCCATCGCGTGAATGTTCAGTGGGATGCAGGCCTGCGGGTCGAAGTTCAGCGCCTCAGCGCGAATGAAGGCACGCAGCAGCGCTTGAAACTCAGTGAGATCAGCCGGCTCCCAGAAGTCCTCATTTTTATGTGAGGCATTGTTCTTCCCCACCATCAAAATCTCCCGCCCTTGCGCCAGAGCAGCGATCATCGCCGTCTCACGCACGCAGCCATTTTCAGACGCGGCCATCAGCATCCGAGCAAAGCGCGGATGAGTCGGGAAGGCCGACATCTTCAGGCCGATGTGAGTCAGTCGGCCATCAGCGATTGCGCCCAGATCATGCAGCAGTCCTTCGGCTCTTTTTAAAGCCGCTTCAGCCGGTTTCTCGAACCATTCGATCTCAAGCCGCGCCTTATCAGAAGCCACATGCAGGGCGAGCAGCGCCTCACTCAGCTCCAGGCGTTGGATCTCCGGCGCCTCACTCTCAGGACGGTGCATGTGCTCACGCTCTGCCCACAGTCGTACCGCGATGCCTGGCCCTAAACGACCTGCACGACCCGCACGCTGCTCGGCACTGGCACGACTGATTTTTTGAATCGTCAGTGTGTTGATACCACGACGCGGATCATAGCTCGCGACTCGTGCTAGGCCGCAGTCCACGACCGCGCGGATGCCTTCAATCGTGAGTGAGGTTTCCGCCACGTTGGTGCTGACGATGATCTTCGGCTGCTCGCCCGGCGTCACTGCCGAGTCCTGATCCTGCGGCGTCATCTCACCATGCAGTGAGACGATGCGGCGACCTCTGGCAAAGCTGCGACCTTGCAGGGCCGCCATCGTTTTGCGGATCTCAAAAGCGCCCGGCATGAAGACCAGCATGTCCCCTGCCCCACCGAGCTCTGCCGCCAAAACTTCACAAGCACGCGCCGCCTGATCCCAAACCGGTTCCACTTCATTTCCACGCACCGTTCGGGTTTGAATCGGAGCCTGATAACGTGACTCCACGGGGAAAGTCCGCCCTTGGGACTCCAGCAGTTTCACCGGCTGCATGAACTCCGTCAGTGGACCCGGCACCAGCGTGGCTGACATGACAATGATCTTTAAATCAGGCCGCCGCGCCCGTTGCAGTGCTAGCGCCCAAGCCAGCACCAGATCGCCATCCAAATGCCTCTCATGAAATTCATCGATCACGATGCAGCCCACCTTCTCCAATTGCGGATCTTCCATCAGCACACGCAGCATCACGCCCTCCGTCACATAGGCCAGTCGCGTCTCGCGTGAGGTCACATTGTCAAAGCGCACCTGATAACCCACCTCACCGCCGAGCCGTGCATTCCGCTCACGTGCCACGCGCTGCGCCAACATGCGCGCGGCGATGCGCCGAGGCTGGAGCACGATGCAGCGCTGACCTTCTTTGAGCACACCCGAGTCCAAAACGAACTGCGGCACCTGCGTCGATTTTCCCGACCCTGTCGGAGCCTTGATCAGCAGATTTCCCGTAGTCGCGCCGGTCAGAGCGTGGATCACGGCATCACGAATCTCAAAGATGGGCAGAGTGGCAGGAGCAGGCATGGAGTGGCCGCCTGTGGTCACGGCGGGGCACCGGATTGTCAAGGCGTGCGACTACACCAGCCGCACATAGCGCCGGCCCGGCAGCGCGCGCACCAGCCGCTTCATCTCCAGGCGCATCAGCGTCACGTTCATCGTCGCCGGAGTCAGGCCACAGCGAATCGCCAGATCGTCGATGTGCCGTTCTTCGACGTCGATCGCATTGAAAAGTATCTCTTCATCCAAGGTCAGCGTCACCACGAGCTTGGGCTGTTCTACTTTAGGAGCCAGCGGTGCGGTTGGAAAAAGGGCCGTCAGATCATCCAGCACATCACCGCCATCCATCACCAGCTTCGCACCTTGTTGGATCAGCTTATTGCAACCAGCCGAGGTTGGTTTGTCGATGGGACCCGGCACAGCATACACGGTGCGCCCCTGCTCCGTCGCTTGCTGGGCTGTGATCAGCGATCCACTGCGCAGCGGAGCCTCCACCACCAGCAGTCCACTGCTCCAGCCAGCCACGATTCGAGTGCGATACGGAAACGTTTGTTTGTCGGCGATGCGATCCACTGGGTATTCGCTGATCACCGCACCCTGCTGCGCGATCCGCTCTGCCAGCGCCATGTTCTCTGGCGGGTAAAGTTTGCCAATGCCCGAACCCAGCACCGCGATGGTGCGGCCCTTTGCCGCCAGTGCCGACTCATGCGCAGCCGTGTCGATCCCGCGAGCCAATCCGCTGATGACCGTGTAGCCCGCATAGGCGATCTGGAAGCTTAGCCTCTTGGTCGCATTCATGCCATACATCGTCGCATGACGACTGCCCACCACACCGATGGCATTGTGATCACGCTTCGTCAGTTCACCCCAAACATAGAGCACCAGCGGCGGATCATGAATGCCCTTCAGTAGCGATGGGTACAGCTCATCTTCCTGAGTCAGAATCGTCAACCCACGGTCACTGATCTTCTGCAATTCCGCAGCCAGATCGATCTGAGATTCCCAGCCCGCGATTGCTTCCGCCTGCGCCATCCCGAA
>JBEBGU010000540.1:0-3863 GCA_040081325.1 Prosthecobacter sp. | reverse complement strand
CTTCAGGTAAACGAACTGATAGTTAGCCGAAGTGCCGCCGCTGGAGGTGATCGGGTAAAGGCCACCCGCACTCGTGGCCGTGGCAGTCGTGGCGATCACGGGTGCCTTACTCACCGAGTTCGCCGCGTTGTCGTCGTCGAGAAAGCCGCTGTAGCTAAACCCAAGCACTGGATTCACTTGCCCGGCGAACTTGCGCTGATCATCCGGCTGCACAAACAGCGGCGCTTTGGTGATGACGAGCGTGCCGGTCTTGGTGCCCACTTTCACCGGATAGGAGCCGACATTGATCGGTGGCGTGGGGACATAGTTGAGTCCCACCTTGTAAGTCACGTCCACCGGTCCCGTGGCTCCCAGCACAGTGATCGGGCGAGGCGTGCCCGTGTAAATCTGGCTCAGGTTCGACAGCGTCAGTGTCGTCGGATTCGCGGCTACCGTGATCGTGCGATCCACCGAAGTCGCCGCTAGGAAGTCGGCATCTCCCGCTTGAGTCGCGCGCAGCTTGACCGTGCCAGCGACATTGAGCGTCAGCACATTCCCCAGCAAGGTGGCCGGACCCGAGATCAGGGTGAAAGCCACGGGCAGGCCTGAGTTGGTGCTGGCACTGAGCGTGAAGGGACTCTCGGCCAGATGCAGCTTGGAAGGCGGAGTGAAAACAAGATTCTGCGCCTTAGCGAAGTTTGGCAGGAGTGGATCAGGACCGAAGATGTAGGCGGAGCCTTTGTTTGGCATCACCGTATCGTCAAAGGGCGCACCGATGGCAATAGTTGCGCCATCAATCGCCACCGAGTGACCGAAGAAATCCTGTGCTGAAGGGCTAGGATTGTACAGTGTGGCCGAGGGCACCGTGGGCATGCCACTGCTAAGATCAAACACATAAACGCTGCCCACATCACTCACGCCCGTGTCGTCCGCGTCCGCACACACCACCACCCGAGTCCCAGAGATCGCTACCGAGTTTCCGAAGTAATCTCCATACGCTGGGCTAGGGTTATTCAACTTTGTTACGGGCTGGGTAGGCGTGCCACTACGCATGTCGTACACATACGCGCTTCCAGTGTTACTTGGGCCTGTTTCGGCAAAGGAATCATAAGGTGCTCCCACCACCACCCGCGTGCCTGAGATAGCCACCGAGTAACCGAAGAAATCCTGCGCTGAAGGGCTTGGATTGTTCAAAGTAGCTGCCGGTGCCGTGGACGTTGGGCTGCTGAGGTCATACACATAGACGCTGCCTGCCTCACTAGCGCCAGTGTCGTCCGCGTATGCACCCACTACCACCCGTGTTCCAGAGATGGACACTGCGTAGCCAAAGTAGTCACTCGCCGCAGGGCTAGGATTGTTCAGCGTGGTCACTGGCACCGCGGGCGTGCGACTGTTCAGATCATAAACATACGCAGCACCCGAGTTGTTCGCTCCAGTGTCGTCAAGGCTAGCTCCGACTACCACTCGCGTGCCAGAGATCGCTACGGATTTACCAAAGTTATCTTCTGCCGCTGGGCCGGGGTTATTTAGTGTGATCACAGGCAAAGTGGGCACGGCACTACTGAGGTCATAAACGTAGGCGCTACCTGCATCGGTCGCCCCTGTATCATTCAGGTAAGCTCCGACCACCACTCGTGAACCAGAGATCGCCACCGACCAGCCGAAGAAGTCACTCGCCGCCGGGACAGGGTTATTTAGTGCCGCCACAGGAACCATGGGAGTGTCAGCACTCAGATCGTACACATAGGCACTGCCCGCATTGTCCATTCCCGTGTCGTTGTCATAGGGGGCTCCTACCACCATGAAATTGCCAGAGATCGCTACCGTGTTACCAAAGTTGTCATTTGATGATGGGCCGGGGTTGTTCTCTGTGACCACAGGCAGAGTGGAGTCGCTACTGCTCAAGTCATATATGTAGGCACTACCCGCGCCGGACGCCCCTGTATCGTCCTGGAAAGCTCCAACCACTGCTCTTGCGCCGGAGATCGCCACCGACCAGCCGAAGAAGTCACCTGCTGCTGGGGTTGGGTTATTCATTGTGACCACGGGCACCGCAGGTGCGCCACCACTCAAATCATACACATACGCGCTGCCGCCAAGACTCGCATCATTTGAAGCTAAGTAATCCCCCACCACCACCCGCATGCCAGAGATTGCAACCGAGTAGCCAAAGTTGTCATATGCCGACTGAACTGGATTAGCCAGCTCTGCCATAGGCAATGTGGGTGTGCCGCTGCTGAGGTCATACACATAAGCACAGCCTTCGTTCCTTGATCCTGCAACTAAGTTAGTCCCCACCACCACGCGTGCGCCGGAAATGGCCACCGACTTACCGAAATGGTCACCCTCTGAAGATCTGGGATTGTTCAGTGTGGCCACAGGTGAGGCAGGAGTAATACTGCTCAGATCATACACATACGCGCTCCCGGCATCAGTTGCTCCTGTGTTGTCACCGTGAGCCCCCACTACCACCCGCGTGCCAGAAATCGCCACGGAGTTGCCGAACCAGTCACTCGCTGTCGGACCGGTTTTATTCAGAGTGACCACAGGCACTGTGGGCGCGCCGTTGCTTATGTCATAAACATAAGCGCTGCCAGCGTCGATCTCTCCCGTGTCGTTCCCGTAAGCCCCCACCACTACGATTGTGCCGGAGATCGCCACCGACAAACCAAAGTAGTCTCGAAAAGCTGGTTCAGGATTGTTCAGCGTGGCCACTGGAACCATGGGCGTGCCACTGCTCAAATCATAAACATAGGCGCTGCCCGCACCAGTAGCTCCAGTGTTGTCAAAGCTAGCTCCCACGACCACTCGCGTGCCAGAGATCGCAACTGAGTGTCCAAAGGCATCACCGTCCGCTGGGCCTGGATTGGGCAGCAAGAAGAGCAGCGCCCCTGTGGTGGTGTTAAACACCTTAACCACACCGGAGTTCATCTTTCCGAGATCGTCTGAAGGTGACCCGACGACGGTGTAGTCCCCATCTGCCGCCACACTGTAACCATGCGATGCCTCTGACTGCACACCCACAGGTGGCGCAGGGATGGAATGGAGCAGCGTGTCCGGCACCTGGGCGCTCAGGGTAAGGGTCAGGGTCAAACAAACCGCGATGAGGGTGGTGGCGAGTGGGTTCATGGCGGCAGGCTGACTTGCAAAACGGATGAGATCAGAATCGAGTCAAACGACAAGAACATTATATCCTCAGCAGCTCTTTGATAGGGGAGGACAGGTTGAGCTGCGGAGTCCCGAAGGGAATTGCTGGTTGATGCAGATGCAAAACCTGAGAGCCAACTCAACGAACTGTCCCCATCCTTTTACCCCGACATTATTTTACCCTGCCTTCCCTCGCTGAGCAGAGCTGAGGTAGAATGATGAAGGGTAAAATGATGGGGGCACAGCGGGCTTTGCAAGTGGCTCGGTTGAGAGCATGAAACTGAAGCCACTCCATCAGAGGTCTGTGTGGGGAAGGGCTTTTTGGACCCCTTTTAATATCACACTCTTCTCCGACCGTGGAGGGCCTGGTAGAGGGTGAGCTCGTCCACATGGTCGAGCGCGCCACCGGCGGGCATGCCCTGGGCTAGGCGGGAGACGGCGATGCCTTCGGGGCGGAGGAGGTCGTTCAGGTAGCTGGCGGTGGCCTCGCCCTCGACATCAGAGCCGACGGCGAGGATGACTTCCTCGGCCTGCAATTGCCGGACTCGGTCAATGAGGGAGTCGATGCGGAGGTCCTGAGGCGTGACGTTATCCAGCGGTGAAAGTTTACCACCGAGGACGTGGTAGAGGCCATTGAATGCGCCGCTGCGCTCAAGGCGGAGGACATCGGCAGCCTGCTCGACGACGCAGATGATTTTCTGTTGGCGCTTTGGGCTATGGCAGAGGGCGCAGTCGGT
>JBEBGU010000539.1:0-3873 GCA_040081325.1 Prosthecobacter sp. | reverse complement strand
ACCATGGACCCCAAGCCGACCGCAGCTATCACCATTCCCATCACGCTTGGCGGCACGGCAGGCAATGGCATCGGCAAAGACTACACCACTGGCTTGGCAAGCGTGACCTTCGCCGCTGGTAGTGCAGAAGCCTCATTCTCGATCAACCTCCTTCAGGACATCATCGCCGAGCCAGTGAAGAGCATCTCTTTAACTCTCCGCAAACCCGCCACGGCCATTTCAGTGGCTCTTGGCCTGCCTTCTGTGCATGTCATCACGCTACTCGATGATGAAACCAAGCCGCGCGTGCAGCAGCAGCCACAGTCTCAATTACTCGCACGCGGCGCACCATTGAGTATCACCTCCAACTTCACGGCATCACCACCACCGACGCTGCAATGGCTCAAGAATGGCGTGCTAGTCGGGGGGGCAACGAAAAGCACGTATGCGGTGATCAAGACGGACATCATCAATGGCGGCAGCTACAGCCTACGAGCAGTGAATTCCCTTGGCACCGTCTTCAGCGAGTCCGCCGCTATCGGCATCGTGGACACGATTTCAAAGACACTCGATTTCAAAACAGGAGCCACCACCACCATTACCGTCGCCACAACAGGGCCGGGTTTGAGTCATCGCTGGCATCGGGACGGCGCACCCATGATGACGGATGGCGGCCACTTCACAGGCACAGGCACTGCATCCTTAAAAATCACTGGAATGGATGGCGGTGACTCGGGCCGCTTTAAGTGCGTCGTCACGATGGGCGCACTGACGAGGGACAGCGGCATCTACACTCTTCGTGTCATGGATGCTGCGCCGGAATTTTTGCTTCCCCTACTCACGCCAAACGAAGTCGTCATCGGCAGCAACTATGGACCAGTCTCATTGAATATGAATCAGGCCCTCAATCGCAGCGTCGTTAGCTACACGCAGAAAGGTCTGCCTGCTGGGCTGAAGCAAGATCCACTGACGGGCATCATCACCGGCCGACCCACAGCGCTTCAAGCTGTGGCCAACACCGTCACTTTCACTGCTAAGAATCTCTTCCAAACTGGCACCACCACCAGTCTCTTTGTGCGTCCGCTACCGCCAAACACCGCCGGCTCGTATGACGGCTATGTGGAGCGACATGCTGCTAACAATCAACTTGGCGGTCGCCTTGAATTAACGGTTACTCCAGTTGGTGGCTTCACAGGAAAGCTCACGCATGGCAGTACAGTCTATCCCATCACTGGATTTCTGGACACCGCCGTGGGCAGTCTGCTTTCGATCGGCAGCGTGAACCCAGTCCCAAAAAGCCTACCTGCCGTCTCGCTAAACTTCACCATTGATTCAGCCAACCAACGATTGATCAATTCGACCGTGACCACGGGTGGACAAAGCGCAGGCATCACAGCGTGGCGTAAGCACACCGGACTCCCCACAAACCCCTTCCCTGGCTACTACACGCTCGCACTCAATGTGCCCTCAGCAGTTTCTCCGCAGCACCCGCTCGGCACAGGCTACGCCTCATTCACCGTCGATCCCAAGACGGGACTCCTAAACGTCACCGGCAAACTCGCCGACGGCATTGGCTTCACCACCAGCAGCTTTGTTGGCGCACAAAATCAGGTTCTGATTCATCAGTCTCTTGCTGCGACGGATACCGTGCTCGGCAGTCTCACCATCACACCCGGCACCGCCCTCGGCTTTATTGATAGCACGCTGACCGGCGCACTCACTTGGTCACGCACATTTCAGAAGACCACCGAGCGCCTTTACCAGCCCGGATTCAGCGCGCTACCAGTTGTCTGCTTTGGCGCGCGCTACAATGAACCACTCCCCATCACCACCGCCCTCGTTATGGGACTGATGGGCGGCACTGACAATGCACGAATGATCTTTGGTGCCGCCGATTTTGGAACACCCGCAGTGAAGCCTGACATCACACTGGAAGTGCAGGCTAAAGGTGTCGTCAAACTCCCCTTAGTTGCGAATAATCCGCGCAAGACCACGATCACCATCACGCCCAAAACGGGCCTTCTTAAAGGCGGCATGACTTTGAGTGATAACAACCCCATTGCCACAGGCAAGATCGCCCGGACTTCCGCATCTCCCGCCTTTGAAGGCATCATCGTGCGTGAACCAGATGGCGATCTGCGCGGCCATGGTTACTTCATTTTGGACAATTTGCCCAGCCTCGCCAAACCAACGTCCACGGCCAAAATTTCAAGTTGGTTCATCCTCGCTCCTGCTGCGGCCAGCACCGTCGGTGCCGGTGGCACGCAACCGCCTGACATCGGCCTCATCGCAACTCCTGCTCCCGCAGCGCCATGAACGACTCACGCAAACAAGCCCATCAGGTAAGCCAGTTCGATGCGGACATCACCGTCATTGGAGACCGTCGTCGCCACCTCTTCGAGCAGCAGATCCCGGAAGCGTTTTCGCATCCGGTGCAGAGCCACACGGACAGCGCCCGACTCCATACCCAGTCTCTTTGCCGCCGTCTCGTGACCGGACCAGCGTTCCCCATCTGTCAGCGCTTCAGACAACTCATTGTAAAGCCTCTCTTTACCTATGGCGATATAGCTGTCCCGCAGCTTCTCCCGCGTTTTGTCCAGCAGCGTCAGCGCCCACTTACGCTCGTAGGCTTGGTCCGGGGAAACATCCGGCGACATCGGTTCCAGTACATAGCGCCCCTCCGCATCACGCAGATCAAGGGAGAGAGCCGTCAAACCACCCCCGCGCTTTTGCGCCCGCTGCCTCTCGTTCTCCTGCAGGATCGTGTTCTTCAGCACCGTCAGCAAAAAGCTCCGCAACCTACCCCGCACCGGGTCCGCCTCCTTCAGATGATTGCCCGCGATCAAATGCGCGAAACAGTTCTGCACCGCATCTCGCGCATCATCTTCATTCTTCCCAAACCGGCGCGCATAAACATAGAGCGGGTACCAGTAAGTCTGGCAGATGATCGCCAACGCCGCCCGGTGTTCCGCCGTCGGACTGCCCTCCTGCATCTGGCTGATCAGCGTCCAACGAGTGGAGGGAAAAGCGCTATGAGAGGTGGTCTGAGAAGTAACTGCCATGCGCCTTTCTGTCAGAATCTTCACACGAGTCAAGAACCGCATCAGCCTTGCGCATTCCGCAAACTAAAAATGATTGCCTACGGAACAAACGGAATTCCACGGAACCAAAAGGGAATGGCTGCAAGTGTGGCATTCACTCAGCCAATGAATCCATCCGATATTTCAAAGACACCCACTTCCGCGTTTTCCGTTTATTCCGTAGGCCCGATTTCTGAATTTTCAGTAACTCCCGCGCCCACTTCCGATACCTCTCCTCATCCTCACTCCCTGTCGTGATGCACCGATCTCTTCCCATTTTCAAATCTACTGTGCTCCGCCGCCTTGGCTACTGCGTCTGTCTGCTTGGCTTCGGGTTATGTTTGGTTACTGCCTCAGCTCAGGCACCCAACCCCGAAATATCCGTGGAAGAACCCGCGCTGACCAACATCGCTGACGGTGCGAGCAAGGACTTCGGGGCGGTGAATGTGGGTAGCACAGCAGACTTGATCTTCACGGTCAAAAATACTGGCAACGCCAATTTAACCCTGAGCGGCACACCGAAAGTGGTCATCAGCGGCACTCATGCATCCCTCTTCACGGTGACATCCCAGCCGACTTCGCCCGTGGCTCCGGCAGGCAGCACGACCTTCACGGTGCGGTTCGCTCCCACCAGCTCAGGGGCTAAAACAGCAGCGCTTTCCATCGCCAATGATGACGCGGATGAAAATCCTTTCGATATCCAACTGACTGCTACCGGCTTGGGAGCGGGACCGCTTTCTGGCACGGACAACTTTAACGACAACAGCAAAGATCCCACCACTTGGGCGGCCATTGATGTCACTGAGGGTGGTGC
>JBEBGU010000538.1:0-3873 GCA_040081325.1 Prosthecobacter sp. | reverse complement strand
AGTCATGGCAAACCAGACTGTGAGCTGCCACACACCTGGGACATTCCACGCACGTTCTACAACGCCATGCGTGACGAGCTGCGTGTCATGACGAGCAACGCCGCCTTGCTGCCGAGCTGTGGTTACTTGACTGCGCGCTACCTGCTCGACACGGGAGCCGCTGAGCGCCTGAGCTTGATCGGCTTTGACCATTTTAGCCGCGCTCGCAGTGGCCAGCATCACTACTGGCAGCCTGGGAATTTCAAGCAGCCTGTGGAGCATGACGGCTCCGCCGAGGCCGCGCTGCTGCTGCAACATTACGCCGAACAAATCACCTCATCTAAACGATGAGCTTGCCTGATCACATCGCCCGGCTGAACACCGATGGCAGCACTGACACGAGCTTTGCGCCTGCAACGCCACCGAATGCAGAAGCGCATTGTGTGCAGGTCATGAACGACGGGCGCATTGTGGCAGGCGGGGCCTTCACGACGCCGCGTAACCGGCTGGCTGTGTTCAATAGCAACGGCTCGCTGAATGCAGTCAATGTGCCCGCGAACTGGGACGTGTATGGCCTAACGAAACAGACGGATGGCAAGCTCATCGTGGTGGGTCGGTTCACGACTCTGGGAGACGCGGCTCATGACAGGACCGCGCGGCTGACATCTGCACTCACGATGGAGCCTGCCTTTGACCCGACTGCGAATGGCACGGTGCGAGTGGCCACGGTGAAGCCTGATGGTAAGATCATGGTTGCTGGTGCCTTCACGGGCATGGGGGATCGGGCAAGAGATCGCATCGCTCGACTCTTCAATGATCCTGCTGACTCGACCCTGACCGTGATCGGCGCTAGCCTCGTGCAATGGACGCGCAGTGGCGCGGGGCAGGAGACGGCGCGGGTGACCTTTGAGCTGGACGCGGGCGGCGGCTATGCGGCGATTCCTGGCACGATTGCGCGCATCTCTGGCGGGTGGACGCTTGTTCCTGCCACGCCGCTGTCTGGCAGTGGCACAGTGCGTGCGCGTGCCTTCCCTGAGGACTCACACAGCGACGGGATTCATGAGGCTTTGCGGGTGTTTAGCTTTGTGCCTGAGATTGCAGTGGAATTGGATGGGGTGGACATCGCTTCGGGTGGGTCGCTCGATTTCGGGTCGATGCAGAGTGGGGCAGGTGCCGAGCGCACACTCACGATCCGCAACACGGGGCTGGCGAACTTGACAATCACGCTGCCAGTGGTGCTCGGTGGCACGGCCATGGCGAGCTACAGTGTCCTGACAGCGCCGACGACACCTGTCACGGCGGGCGGGTTTACCACCTGCAAGATTCGCCTGAATCCGACAACGGAAGGGACTAAAGTCGCCACCCTCACAATCACCAACAACGATGCCAGCGAAGGCACTTTTGTGATCAATCTCACGGGCACGGCCACACCTGGCTCAGGCTCTCCCGACCTGAGCTGGCAACCAACCTCTAACGAGGGCGTGCTGACCGTGGCCACGAAGAATACGGAGTGCTTTATCGGCGGCTTTTTCACCGCCGTGAATGGTGTGGGCAGATCCGGATTCGCTCGCTTGCAGACCGCGGCAGGTGCTGCCGTGATCGCGCAATCTGGCACGGGTGCCAACGGTGCGGTGCAATGCAGTGTTTATCTGCCAGAAGGGAAGATCATCATCGGCGGGATTTTCACCGCCGTGAATGGTGTGAGTAGGCCAAACTTAGCGCGGCTGAATGCAGACGGCACGCTAGACACGAGCTTCAACTTAGCGGTGAATGGCGCAGTCTGGGCACTGGCTGTGCAGCCAGATGGTGCGGTGCTAGTGTCCGGTGCCTTTACCCTGATCGGCGGTGTGGCGCGCAGTGGCTTCGCTCGGATCGTGGGCAATGCGGTGGATGCGGGATTCAATGTGCCTACCGTGAACGCACCGAGGTTGATCACCGTGCAACCTGATAGCAAGATTCTCATCTCGGTGCTGTCGCTGCTGTCTGGCGGTGTGCTCCGACGTGGGCTTGCGCGGTTGCTGCCGAGCGGAGCTTTGGATACCAGTTTCAGCGATCCCGCCATCCTCACAGCTGCTGATACTTATGTAAACGTGACAGGCGTGGCAGTGCAGGCGGATGGCAAGATTCTCGTGGCCGGTGCTGACATTGGTAAAGTGGGTGGCGTGGCCCGAGTGGGCGTGGCGAGACTGAATGCGGACGGCTCACTGGATGCCATTTACTTGGAGTCTGGCGGTGATAAATTTGGAGTCATCCTGCAAGCGGATGGCCGCTCGATTTCATGGAGGCAAACGCTCAACACGCTGAGACGTGCGGATGCAGTGAACACGACGGACGCAAGCTTGATCAGCGCAGTGGGGAGCAATGTTTACACGGTGGCGTTGCAGGCAGATGGCAAGCTGCTGTGTGGCCTGGGAAATGGGGCGATGATCACTCGACTGATCAATGAAGACTCGGCAAGCAGCGCGCTGGCGGTGACGTCTGCCAGCCGTGTGCAATGGCAGCGCGGTGGCACGGCTCCTGAGGCGCAGTTTGTGACCTTTGAACTCAGTGAAGATGCAGGCGTGACATGGGTTATGTTAGGCACGGGCACGCGCATGAGTGGCGGATGGGAGAAGACGCTGCTGAACCTGCCGATTGATGGGCAGATACGCGCGCGTGCTCGCTGTGGCGGTGGTATCATGGAAGCCGTGCAAGTCTTCAGCGGCTTGCTCGTGCCGGATCTGGACGTGACACGACTGGTGACCGGTGCTGCCGCCGTGAGTGTGGCAGATGGTGGCAGTGTGGTCTGTGCGGGCGTGCTGCCGACTCAGACGAGCGATGTCACTTTGAAGCTGCGCAACTCGGGACTGGCGACTCTGACCGGCCTAACACTCACGATGACTGGCGCGGAGTTCAGCGTCATCTCTTTGGATCTGACGACGCTGGAGCCTGGCCAAGTGGCCACGGCCATCATCCGCTGCACGCCGAGTGCCACGGGCGTGCGCTCTGGCGTGCTGGACATCACAAGCAACGTGCCGGGGGATAAGGCAGTCTATCGTGTGACCTTGACCGGCTACGGCATCACGAATCCGGCGGCGATCACCGATGCGGCCACGCTCATCACGAGCGCCGCTGCACGCCTGCCCGTGCGTGTGACCGCTAATGCCGACGCGGCCACGGCTTATGTGCGATATCGCCGCGCAGGCACGGCGGATGCGTGGACGCTTTCACCCGTGCCGGCCTGGGACATCGCAGGGTTTACCGTTGTGCCACTGTATCGCGACATTGGCAGCCTGATCGCGGCCACGAGCTACGAGTTTCAAGCGGTGGCCATCAATGCCGTGTCCACCAAGGAAGGCACACTGCGAACCTTCAGCACACTCGCATGAACCGCATCGTGACACCGTCATTTCAAGGCCGCATCACAGCGGGCCGCGGACTGGCTGTGTCTGCGGGGTTGCGGGGCTCGCTGGTGAGCAAGCGCGGTGCCAGTGGCGGGCGGTCGCTGCTGCTGGCTGGCGTGGAACCTGAGCAGCTCCGGGCCGGGCGCGGCGTGCAGATCAGTGGCCGGGATGTCATCGTGCAGGCGGATGCGCAGACTACCACAGAGCGTGCTGAGGAAACCTGGGAACTCGTGATCTGGGGCCGCATTCGTGGTAGCTTTCTCACCCCTTTTGACACCGGCTTGGTGACCTGTGGAGGTGTCTTCCGCGCGAGTGGCGAGATGTGGGCAAGCTCGCTCTGGGAGTCCACCCAGATCGTGGCCGGCACAGATGCCGATGACGAGAACTTCACGCGCAGCTTCACGCTTGAGCTGCAATCACGCAGCCAGGACGGCGACTTCGCCGACTTTGAAACCGCCATCTACCGCCTGCCTGTGCGGCTCGTCATCGAGGAGATCGAGGATGCCCTGGA
>JBEBGU010000537.1:0-3875 GCA_040081325.1 Prosthecobacter sp. | reverse complement strand
CCAATATCGAGACCTCTAGCATCAGCATTCTCAATGGCACGACTTATGCCGTAGCAGCCACGGTTAGCTTGCCGCGTGGCTCACGCCCATTCGGCATCACCTTTGATCCAGCGGGCTCGGCGGCTTATGTAGCGCTGGAAGGTAGTGGGCAACTTTTGAAGCTCAATCCAAGCACGGGTGCGCAGATTAGCAGTGCTATTGTAGGCCAGCACGCACGTCACGTTTCAGTGAATGCAGATGGCTCGCGGGTCTATGTCAGCCGCTTTGTCACGCCGCCTGTGCCGGGTGAAAACTTGGCCGCACCAAACACGACGGGACGCGGTGGTGAAGTCGTCGTCGTCACTGGCAGCACCATGGCTGTCGAGCGCACGATCATCCTCCAACACAGCGAGAAGCCGGACTCGCCGACTTCAGCGCGTGGTCTGCCAAATTACCTCGGAGCTACGGCTATCTCACCCGATGGACTTTCCGCCTGGGTTCCATCAAAGCAGGATAACATTATGCGTGGCACGCTGAGGAACAGCACGGGTCTCAATCATGACCAGACGCTGCGCGCCATCTCAAGCCGCATCAATTTAGCCACACAGTTGGAGGACTACACCAGCCGTATCGATTTCGACAATGCAGGTATGCCGAGCGCCGCCATCTTTGATCCTTGGGGTGGTTATCTTTTCGTCGCTCTGGAAAGCAGCCGCTCAGTGGCCGTGGTGGATGCGTCAAATAAAGAAGTCGTGGGCCGCTTCGATGTTGGTCGTGCGCCGCAGGGACTTGCCTTGTCTCCTGATGGCCGCACGCTCTTCGTTCATAACTTCATGGATCGCACCGTCAGCGTGCATGACGTGTCGAGCTACATCGCTGGTGGGAATGCCACGCCGCCGACACTTGCCACGCTCAATAGCATCACGACAGAAAAGCTCAGCGCCACGGTGTTGAAGGGGAAACAGTTCTTCTACGATGCGCTTGATAGCCGACTCGCACTTCAGGAATACATGTCCTGTGCAGCCTGTCATAATGACGGTGGACATGACGGTCGAGTCTGGGATCTCACCGGCTTCGGTGAAGGACTGCGCAACACGATCACGCTGCGTGGCCATGGCAATCACGGGATGCTGCACTGGACGGGTAACTTTGACGAAGTGCATGACTTTGAAGGCCAGATCCGTGGCCTTGCAGGCGGCACGGGACTGATGACCGACACTCAATTCAACTCAGGCACGCGCAGCCAAACGCTCGGTGATCCCAAAGCAGGCGTGAGTGCTGATCTGGATGCACTCGCCGCCTATGTGACCTCTCTGACGACTGAATCACGCAGTCCTTTCCGCAACTCTGACGGCAGTCTTACTGCGGCGGCTATCTCTGGTGAACTGGTCTTCCGAAAACAGAATTGCGCGAGCTGTCATAGCGGTGCGACTTTCACGAACAGCGCTCTGAATGTCTTCCGCGACATCGGCACTATGAAGCCTGCCAGCGGCAAACGGCTGAATGGAGCGCTGACCGGCTTTGATGTGCCAACGCTACGCGGACTGTGGGCGACTGGGCCGTATTTGCATGATGGCTCGGCCGCTACGCTGGCTGATTCGGTGACGGCGCACGCGGGCGTCACGCTGAGCGGCGCTGAGCTGAGTAATCTCACGGCCTATCTCCAGCAGCTCGATGATGCACCCTCAGTCGCGCCATTGCCTGTGACCGTGCAACTCACTACCACAGCCACGTCACCTGTGAGTGCAGCCTTTGTCGTTACGGCTTTGTTTAGCCATCCCGTCACTGACTTTGCACTGACTGACATCTCAATAACTGGCGGCACTGCAAGCGCGCTCACGGGTAGTGGAGCGAGCTACAGCTTCACTGTCACTCCAACTGCGAATGTGTCGATCTCGCTGGTAGCAAATGTGGCGCTGGACTCGGCTGGTCTGGGGAACTTGGCATCAAATGCTTTGGCGATCAGTTATCAGACCGTAGCCGCCGCAGTGCTTGTCGGTCAGGATGTGGGTGCGCCGCTAGTCGCTGGCACCACATCATTTGATTTTGCCACGGGCATCTACACGCTCGGCAGTGCTGGCTATGACATTTTCTTCAATGCAGATAGTGGCCACTTCTCCCATGTCACTATGAATGGTGATGGTGAGATTCGCGCTCGCGTGCGCAGCTTTGGCAATACCAATCCATGGGCCAAGGCAGGCGTGATGATTCGTGAAAATCTCACGGCTGGGTCGCGTCACGCCACCTTATTCATCACACCGCCTGGAGCTAACAATGATTACGGCATGGTGTGGCGTCCGACGGCCAATGCAGCCACGAGCTATGCGGGCGGGCCAGCGCTGAATGCGGTGCCAAACAACTGGGTGCGACTTGTCCGTGTGGGCAATGTTTTGACTGGCTACGCCTCAGCCAATGGCAGCACATGGGTGCAGGTGAGCAGCACGACTCTGAGCGCGCTGACTTCTCAGGTGCTGATCGGGCTCGTCGCTACATCGGGGGACATCTCTGTCACGAACACGGCCACTTTTGATAATGTGCAGATCATCGGTACACAGGCCGTCGTTCCACCCTCAGTGTCGCTGAGTGCGGCCTCGGCTGTCGAAACGGGTGCCTTCACCGTTCAGGCGCTTTTTAGCCAACCCGTCACGGGACTCACGCTGTCTGATTTCAGCGTGACGAATGCCACGGCTTCAAATCTCACGGGTTCAGGAAGCAGTTACGCGATCACGCTCACTCCGACTGCTCCTGGTAACGTCAACGTAAGTCTTCCATCCGCCGCTGCGCTTAATGCAGCGAACGTGGCGAGTCTTGTCTCGAACATTGTCACCGTGAGCTACTCGCCAGCCGTGGCGGTGACGCTGCAAGGCCAGGATGTCGGTGCCGTGCAAGTGACTGGAAGCACCACTTTTAGCAGTGGCACTTACACGCTGAAAGGCTCTGGCAATGACATCTTCTTCAGTGCCGATGGCTTCCATTTTGCGCTGACTCAACTCACGGGTGATGGCGAAATCCGCGCGCGTGTCACCAGCCAGACGAACACCAATCCATGGGCCAAATCTGGCGTCATGTTCCGCGAGTCTCTGACAGGTGGATCACGTCATGCGATGATGTTCACGACACCTACAGGTGCGGGCAATGGCTTTGGCGCGGTGTGGCGTCTGACAGCCAATGCGGCGACTTCCTATGCCGGTGGTCCGGCGCTGAATGGTGTACCGAATAATTGGGTGCGACTGGTGCGCGCTGGCAATGTCTTGACCGCCTATGCCTCAGCCAATGGCACCGCCTGGACGACTGTGAGCACAGCGACACTTAGCGGACTTGGTAGCACTTTGTATGTCGGTCTTGCCGTCACTTCGGGTTCATCGGTGCTCGGCACGACCACATTTGATAATGTGCAGATCGTCGGCGCGCAGAGTGTGGTCGCTCCAGCAGTGACCTTGAGCGCAGCGTCGAGTATTGAAACAGGATCATTCGCGGTGCAGGCACAGTTTACGCAGTCGGTCACGGGACTCGCGGCGTCTGATTTTGTGCTTACGAATGCCAATGCCTCGAACCTCACGGGCACAGGCAGTAACTACAGTTTCACGGTGACACCGATCAGCGTTGGCACTGTCACGGTGAGTCTGCCTGCTAACTCCGCCGTCAATTCTGCCACGACTGGCAACACCGTTTCAAATACCGTCAGTGTGACTTACGCGCCGCCGGTTGACGTGACCTTGGCTGGACAAGATGTCGGTGTCACACCCGTTGCGGGCAGCACGGCTTTCAGTGCTGGCACCTACACGCTGAAGGCCGTGCTGCAGGGGTACAAGACGTAGCAGCGCGCGGGTCTCGTCGTGGGCACCCAGCAGTTCCTGACGCTCGACGCGGTGCTCGAAGTCGGGTCGCTCGACGAG
>JBEBGU010000536.1:0-3880 GCA_040081325.1 Prosthecobacter sp. | reverse complement strand
ACGGCGCGACGTCCTTCAGCTCGCGGCTGCGATACTGGATGCCGCTGTTGTTATCCCCGATGACGCGGACGGTGGCGCGCAATTCGAAGTTCTTCACCTCGTCGACGCGCCAGATGAGGAAGCTGTTGTTCGCCATCGCCTCCGGCGACGCATTTGTGCCGATGACGATGCCGTTCTCGACCTTCCAGAGCTTCGGATCGCCGTCCCAGCCGGTGAGGTCTTTGCCGTTGAAGAGCGAAACGGCGTCGCCTTCGGCGGCGAAGCAGGCGGTGGTGAGGAAAGCGAGGATGAATAGCTTCATAAATGAATGGAGTTGTGCCGCAGATTCAGAAAACCCGCAGATTGGTTTGAAAGGAAAAATCGGTGGGTTTTCTGAATCTGCGGGAAATCTTCTGGGCACTGGCTGTCACGAATTACTCGGCGGCGGCCAGCTTTTCGCCTGTGGCGGGCATGGTCTTGGTGGTTTCGCCGGTGAGGAGGCCGTGTTTGACGAGGAATTGGTCGGCGGCGATGAGAGTGACGGTTTGCCAGGGGCCGCTGTTGAAGAAGCTGTGCGACTGGCCGGGTGCGATCTGGAGATCGATGGTTTTCGTGCCGAGGGACTTCCATTTGGCGTGAGCGGTGTCCCAACCTTTCTTCCACGTGTCTTTGTCGCCGAAGAACGCGATGGCGGGCGGCAGATCGGCCTTCAAATGGCGCAGGATGTCGATTTCGGGGTCTTTGTCGTCATCGGTGGCAAAGGCGGGATTGAACCACACATAGGCGACGACACTGGTGTCGATGTCCTTCGGGTCTGCGGGGTCGTTCAGGCCCGGATTCATCGTGGCGAGGGCACTGATGTGGCCACCTGCGCTGCCACCGCCGGTGATGATGCGCTGCGGGTCGATGCCGAGCTCACCCGCGTGCTGCTTGAACCAACGAATGGCGCTTTTGGCGTCGGTGACGCACACGCGTTTGCGGGTTTCGCCAGCAGGCAGTTTGGCGGCGTCGACCTTGCTGAGCATTTGATACTCGGCGGTGGCGCAGACGAGGCCGCGACTGGCAAAGTAGGCGCAGGCGATGCGAAACTGGCCGAGTGAGCCACCGGTCCATGATCCGCCGTGGAAGAGGATCATGCCGGGCACTTTGGCCTTCGCGGAGTCGTGATTCGGTGGAAAGTAGATCTCCATCTGGCGCGGTTTGCTGGCGCTCTCTTTGTAGATGTAAACTTTGCCGGGCGGCGCATCCGCGCCGATGCCGCCTTTGGCTTTGGCGGGCTTTTCTGCGGCAATGGATGCACCACAGAGGACACAGAGAATTAAAGAGAGGAGTTTCATGTGCTGGAGGAGATGAAGAGGTTACTTTTTGGATTTTTTGCCAGCTTTCCAATGCGGCTCCCACTCGGCGAGAGGTGTGCGGGCGGTTTTGAGGTAGTCGCCGATCTTGGTGGCAATGTCGGGGTGCTTGTCGGCGACGTTGGTTTGCTCGGCGATGTCGTTTTGCTGATCAAAGAGCTGCACGGGAGAGTCTGGGCTACCCATGCGGATGCCTTTCCAGCGGCCTTGATACAATGCGGCCTGCTTGAAGCCGCCTTCGTGGAACTCCCAGTAAAGGAAGTCGTGTTTGGGTTGCTCTTTGCCAGTTAGCACTGGCACAAGGCTGATGCCGTCGGTCTTTTCTGGTGCGGGAGTCCCGGCGAGTTCAGAGGCAGTGGGCATGAAATCGGGGAAGTAACCGACATGCGCGGACTCGCCCGGTTTCACCTTGCCCGGCCACCAGGCGATGAATGGCACGCGGATGCCGCCATCGGTCAGGCTGCGCTTGATCCCAGTGTAGGGGCCGTTGGGATCAAAGCGCTCGAGATCGTGTTTGCTTTCGTTGTGAGGTCCGTTGTCGCTGCTGAAGATGACGAGCGTGTTCTCCGCGAGGCCGAGGGTTTTGAGATGCTCCATCATGCGTCCCACATAGCTATCGAGTCGCGTGATCATCGCCGCTTGGCCCTTGTCCTGCTTCGGCCAGTCTTTGTCTTTGTAGGAGCCGTAGTCGGGCACATGAGCACCATCACCGAGGATCTTGCCACGCTCGTTGTTCGCGTGCGGGATGACCATGGCCCAGTAGAGGAAGAAGGGCACAGCTTTGTTCTCTGTGACGAATTTCAGTGCGTCATCGGCGAAGAGATCGTCCGCGTAATGAATCGCATCCGTGGCATAACCTGCGCCGTCTTCGCCGACAGGCACGATGATGTTTGAGAGCGGCTCCTTCGACTCATTGCGCCAGAGGTAATCGGGGAAGTGATTGTGCGCGTGGTGCTGGCTCAGGTAGCCGTAAAAGTAGTCGAAGCCCTGCTTGCGCGGCAGCCCACTCTCAGCTTCGCCAACATTGCCCAGGCCCCACTTGCCGATGAGTGCGGTTTTGTAGCCTGCTTTCTTTAAAACGGACGCCACGGTCACATCATTCGGCTGCAAAGCCTGTGCGGCGGGGTTTTGCTGACCTGCATTGCCACGGATGCGGGTGTGGCCGTGATGTAAACCGGTCATGAGCACGCTGCGTGAAGGCGCGCAGACGGTGGCACCCGAATAGAAGTGGGTGAAGCGTATGCCCTCCTTCGCCATTCGGTCGAGATTCGGCGTGGTGATGACTTTTTGCCCATAGCAGCCGAGATCGGCGTAACCGAGATCGTCTGCCATGATCCAGATGATGTTTGGCCTGCTCTTCGGAGCCTGGGCAGAGAATGAGGCGTGAGAGACAGACAAAAAGAGGAGAGCGAGTAGCAGCTTCATGGAGTGGCTGCGAACGAGCGCCAGTGCCTGCATCTTCCAACTCAATCCAGCCCGTAACTCTTCATCCACCATGCGAGGCGTTCCGCATCTGTCGGCTCGGCTTTTTTGAGGCGTGTCTTCCAGGTTCGCTGGTAGTCGAGGCGTTTGTCTTTGAGGATTGTCGCCATCGAAGGCTCGGTGGGTGGATCACCAGCGGCACCGCGATCTCCACTCGATTGGATCCACGCATCCAGTGCGCTCCGCATCTTCGCGAGAGTGTTGGATTGATCAGGATGCTGTGAAACGTCATGCAGGCCGAGCGCATCTGTCTTGAGGTCATAAAACTCGATCTCGGGGCGAGTCGGCTGTAACCACTGCGACTGAAAGGTGTCGAGCCCACCGATTTCAGTCAGCACACGCAGCAGGGCCATGCCGGGATAGCTGGCCTCCTTGTAGCCAGACCAATTCAGGCGAGAGAGGTCGGTGTTATAGTTGCGCACGAGCCACACATCGCGGCTGATGACCGCGCGGATGCGGTCCATCGCATCGCCACAGCGATCACGAGCGGCAAAGAGCACCTCACGTTCTGGAAAGTCGCCACTGAGGATCGGTTTGCCCTCCATCCATGTGGGAACAGGCAGGTCTGCGAGATTCAGCATCGACGGCGCGAGGTCGATCAAGCTCACGAGACGCTCTTCGACGCTTTTCGCCTCGATCTGCGGACCGTGCATGATGAGCGGCACCTGAAGCCCTTCGACACTGAGCCATTGCTTCCCCCACGGCATCGGGCGGCCATGATCGGCAAAGAACATCACGATGGTGTCATCAAGCACTCCTTCCGCCTTCAATTGATCGAGAATCACGCCCACACGCTGATCCACGACCTCGACACTGCGCTGATAAGCATACCAATCCCGGCGCATGAGTGGATGATCTGGATAGTTCGGCGGCAACTCGATGGCGCGAAGCTTTGCTTCATCATAGCTCTCCGGAATAGGGAAGGGGCGATGCGGCTCCGTGATCTGAAACTGCGCAAAGAAGGGCTGCCTTGGCTTCCGCTTCCGCCAGTCATCACTATCAAACATCTCCGCTGGATCGTGGGTGAAGTTGTAGTGCGTCTTGCCTTTCTTGATCGCTTTGCC
>JBEBGU010000535.1:0-3881 GCA_040081325.1 Prosthecobacter sp. | reverse complement strand
CCCCATCCTTTCCTCAGGTAAGCTCGACGTGCAGTCCTGTGAAAAGATTGCCAGATCAGCCGTTGCCTGAAGTCCCTTAGTTGCGCCCAGCCCATCCCCGCCTTGAATGGGCGACCTTCCTTTCCTGATGCATATCTCTGACATCCTCAACCAGCAGCGGCCTACGCTGTCCTTTGAATTCTTTCCGCCCAAGTCCGCTGAGGCTTTTGAGGCCCTGTATCAAACCATCGGCGAGCTGGAAGCCTACAAGCCCTCGTTTGTCAGCGTGACTTATGGCGCCGGCGGCTCCACCCGCGAGCTGACGCATGATCTCGTGGTTCGTATCAAAAAGACCACCACGCTCGATCCAGTGCCGCATCTCACCTGCGTTTGTCACAGTGAAGCCGACATCTCCGGAATCTTAGAGCGCTATGCTGAAGCTGGCGTCAGCAACATCCTCGCGCTCGGGGGTGATCCGCCTCGCAATCTCGAAGGCTATGACCGCACTAAAGATGCCTTCCAGCACGCGGCTGATCTCGTGCGCTTCATCAAGAAGTTCAACGAAAGCGGCGCGCACCCTGACAAGCGCGGCTTTGGCATCGCCGTGGCTGGTTTTCCAGAAGGTCACCCGACCACGCCAAACCGTGTTTTAGAAATGGAGCATCTCAAAGCCAAGTGCGATGCCGGAGCCGACTATATCTGCACACAGCTCTTCTTTGATAACCACGACTTCCTCGACTTCCGAGATCGCTGCCGCCTCGCGGGTATTACCATACCAATCATTGCCGGCATCATGCCCATCACCAGTGCCAGCGGGATGAAACGCATGGCCGAACTCGCTGCTGGAGCGCGCTACCCTGCTAAGCTTCTGCGCGCCATCCAGCGCTGCGGTGGTGATGAAGAAGCGGTCCAACGTGTGGGGGTGCATTACGCCACCGAACAGAGCCGCGACCTCCTCGAAAACGGCGTGGACGGCATCCACTTTTACACGCTGAATAAATCCCAGGCCACACGCGAGATTTATGCCAGCCTCGGCATCCGCGACTCTTCAGCCGTCCGTATTTGATGGCTTGGTGAAACTAGTAACTTATCCTTCTTGAAAACCATCGCAGCACTGACTCTAGGCGTCCTCGTCATTGCTTGGCTTGTTGTGCAGCTTCTCGCGGCACTTGGGCCTTTCGAATATGTGAATTGGGAGTCGCTCACTATGATTCCTTGGTTTGCACACTTCATTCATGATTGGCTGTGGTTCATCGAAGGGTCACTTTTAATAGTCGGGCTATGGCTCTTCTTGCGAGTCAGTCGCTTGGTTGGATTCTTGGCCGTAGCAATTCCGCAGTTGATGATGTGGCAAACGCTCCAGACGACCTACACTCATTATCTTTTGATCAATCATGGTCATCTCTTCATTAATGGTGTGGAGGCTCCCTCGCATGTGAATCCATCCCCTTCTTTAGAAAGTATCGATGTCCGAAAGTAACCAACCCCTTATCGCCGCCATTGAGATGGGTGGCACGAAGATTGTGTGCGGTATTGGCACCGGGCCGCATGACATGCTGGCCGTGCATCGCATCGAGACGACCACACCTGAAGAAACGCTGGAGGGCGTGAGCCGCTGGCTTTCGCGAGCTAAGCAGGAGCATGGACACTTTGCAGCCATCGGTATCGGCAGTTTCGGGCCGCTGGATTTGAATCCCAACAGCGAGGCCTATGGCTTCATCACCACCACGCCGAAGCCCGGCTGGCAGCACACGGATGTGGTGACGTTTTTCAAGCATCGCTTCAAGGTGCCTATTGGTTTCGATACCGATGTGAACGCGGCCGTGCTGGCTGAGTATCTCTGGGGCGCAGGGCAGGGCATGGACCCGCTCGTTTACATCACCGTCGGCACGGGAGTCGGAGGCGGAGTACTGGTGAATGGCCAACTTTTGCACGGTGCCTTGCACCCTGAGATCGGTCATTTGATCGTGCCGCCGCCCTCGAATAGTCTTGCTGTGCAGCGTGCCTGTCAGTGCCCATTTCACAAGAGTTGCGTCGAGGGTTACGTCTGTGGTCCTGCCATTTCTCGACGCTGGGGCGTGCGTGCAGACTCGCTGCCACTGGATCATCCAGCCTGGGAAGAGATCGCCGATGTCATGGGTCATGCGTTGATGAATCTCACCCTCACACTGTCACCGCGACGCATCATCCTCGGGGGTGGTGTGATGGATCAGCCGCAGCTCATCCCGCTCATCCGTGGCCGGCTGATTCATCAGATGAATGGCTACCTTCTCGTGCCGCAGCTCGGACGTGATATTGATCAATACATTGTCCAGCCTGGACTCGGCAGCCGCTCCGGCATGTTGGGTGCTCTTGCACTAGGTCGTATGGCCTTGGACCAAACTAAAAACGTCTCATCATGAGCACCTCCGCCGCACCTCTGATCGCCACTGATGTCCACCGCACCTACCACATCGGCGGGCATGATCTGCCTGTGCTGCGTGGCGTGAATGTCGAAGTCACGGCGGGTGAAAAAGTCTTTCTCTGCGGCCAATCAGGCGCTGGGAAAACCACTCTGCTTTACGTCCTCGGTGGACTGGAAAAACCCACAAGTGGTGATGTGCTTGTGCATGGCAAATCGCTCTATCACGGCAGTGCCAAGGAGCGCGCCACGGCTCGCAACCGCACGATGGGTTTTGTCTTCCAGCACTACTTCCTTTTGCCGGAACTGACGGCTTTAGAAAACGTCATGCTACCCGCCATGATCGGTGGTCGCAATGGAGAGGCACGCGCTCGCGAGCTGCTCGACCGAGTCGGTCTCACGCCGCGTCTCGATCACTTACCCACCGAACTTAGCGGAGGCGAGCAGCAGCGCGTCGCCATCGCCCGTGCGCTCATCAACGACCCCGGCATTCTTTACGCCGACGAACCCACTGGCAACTTGGATGCGAGCACAGGTTCTGTGGTCATGGACATGCTCATGAGCGTTGTCGAAGAGTCGAAAAAAACCCTCGTCGTTGTCACCCATGATCAAACCCTCGCTAAGCGTGGTGATCGTCGCCTGATCCTGAAACAAGGCGCTCTTGTAGAAGAGTGATTGGAGGCTTTACGTTTACGCTCAGAACAGTTAATCTCAAAGTCATGAGCACCATCAATGCCATTCTCGTCCCTGATGCCGACGGTATGCTACGCCTGCCGATTCCTGCGGCCTGGCGCAAAATCCCGATCCGTATCAAAGCGGAAATTGAGCCTGAGAATCAGGCGGCTCCTCGTGCCAAGGCGGGACTCTGGAAGGACTATCCCAATCGCTTCTGGATGGCTGCTGATTTTGATGCGCCCCTCGAAGACTTCCGCGAATACATGGAATGAAATTCTTGCTGGATACTCACACGCTTCTTTGGTTTTTGCGCGAACCTCAACTGCTGCCGCCCAAGGTTCGTGAAGTCATTGAGGCCTCAGGGATGGATGCAGCCGTCAGTGTCGTGAGTCTTTGGGAAATCGCCATCAAGGTGTCGCTAAACAAGCTCAATCTGCCGAAACCTTATGAGGAACTGTTTCCTCATTCGGTGCCCGATAGTGGCCTATCTCTATTGTCGATTGAGCCTAGCCATCTAGTTCCATTAAGCCGGCTACCCTTCCATCATCGTGACCCGTTCGACCGTCTTCTGATCGCCCAGGCTAAGGTTGAAAAGCTGACCCTCATCACCCGTGACCCAGAGTTCGCTGCTTATGATGTGCAGCTTCTCTGGTAAGCCACCTGCTATTGCCCATGTCTGCTTCCATCCTCCGCGTCCATCCTGCTGATGACCTTATCGTCGCTCTTCGTGATCTCAAAGCCGGGCAGGTGGTGGGCGAGTGGACGCTGAGGGAAAACATCGACGCCAAGCACAAGTTCGCCGCGCATGACTTCGCCGCAGGTGAAC
>JBEBGU010000534.1:0-3882 GCA_040081325.1 Prosthecobacter sp. | reverse complement strand
CTCAACGCGACCGTAAAGAAACTCGATGACGAACTCGAAGAAGTTCTGCGCCTTGTGGGGGATGAGCGTCATGTTCGACGTCGCCTTACGCGAGAACCAAAAAACGACCCCAAGAACCACGAGCGCGACAAGGACTGAGTTTGTCAGGAAAGCAAGAACACCGCTCTCATGAAACAACTCAGTCGCCTTTGAACTCACGTTAGCGAGCAGAGGCGAGGTCGGGGTAAAGGCAGAAAGTAACTCCATAGCAAGAGGCGGGCCGAAATTGGCAGACATGTTTTTAGCCGTAGGATGGACAGAGGCAAGACCTATTTGTGAAATTTTTCACAAGCTCATCTTTACCCTGATTTTACAGGGTTCCGATTGATTTCACCTTCTTACTTCCTGTTGGGCTTTTGCGGGCAACCACAGGCACCGCCGCAACCTGTCTTCTTAGACCGAAAAGCCCGGAAAACAAAGGTGCCGACGGTGAGGAGGACGATGCCGAGGGCGAGCCAGGATTGGAGTTCGGAGGACATGGTGAGTTGGGTAGTTCGGAAAGATACGTCTGATCGGACGGATCTGACTGATCGAGATCAGTAACCCAGCGCGGTGCCGATCTGGTAAATGCCCAGCGCTAGGACATAGGCAGTGCCTGTCATGAAGAAGAGTTGGAACCACATCCAGCCCCAGGAGTTCGTCTCCCGTTTGACGATGGCCATGGTGCTGACGCATTGCATGGCGAAGACATAAAAGACGAGCAGGCTGATGCAGACGAGCGGGGAATAAACAGGCTTGCCATCGGCTCGGGTTTCGGCGCGCAGATGATCGCGTAGCGGGGTCATGTCCTCATCTTCTGCTTCGACGGCATAAACAACGGACATGGTGTTCACGAATACTTCCCGTGCTGCAAAGCTGCCGATGAGGCCTATGCCGATCTTCCAATCATAACCGAGTGGCTTGATCAAAGGCTCGATGAGGTGCCCTGCTCTGCCCGCGATGCTTTTTTCCAAGCGGATGGAAGCATCGGGTGAATCGGTCTTCGGGTAGGTCGAGGCAGCCCAGATGAGGATGGAGATCCCAAAGATGACGGTACCCGCGCGAACCAAAAATGCTTTCGCACGCTGCCAGACGAGCAGAAGGATCGACTTGAGCGATGGCATCTTGTAGGTCGGCATCTCCAGGATCATGGGTGCGTTGGCCCCGCGCATGACGCCTTTGTTAAACAGCCAGGCAAAGAAGAACGCACCAAAAGTCCCCAATGCGTAAAGCCCGACCATGATGGCGGCTTTAGCCCAGATCGAAACCGAGTTAGGCATGAAGGCGCTGATGAGCAGCAGATAGACCGGCAGACGCGCCGAGCAGCTCGCCAACGGAGCGACGAGGATGGTGATGAGGCGATCCTTTGGACTATCAATGGTGCGCGTGGCCATGACTCCGGGGACGGCGCAGGCGTAGGAGCTGAGGAATGGTAGGAAGGCTTTGCCATTCAGGCCGACGATGCTCATCAGCCGGTCCATGATGAAGGCCAGCCGCGCCATGTAGCCAGTGTCCTCCATGATGCCGATGAAGAAGAAGAGGATCAAAATCTGCGGCAAGAAAATGACCACGCCGGACACGCCATTGATCGCGCCATCGACGATCAGATCGCGGAGATCACCTGGCGGCATCGCCCCTGTGACCCAGGAGCCCAGCGCGGCAAAGGCGGCCTCGATCCAGCCCATGGGCCCCTCGGCGACTTTGAAGATGAGATAGAAAAGGAAGACGAGAATAGCCAGAACGGTCAGCCCGCCCAACCAAGGATGCAGGAGCCAATGGTCGAGCTTTTGGGTTAGAGAAGGCACCTCCTGATCGGGACGATTCAAAACCTTCTGACAGAGTTTTTCGATAGCGGTGTAGCGATCATTGACGAGCTGATCCTCCCAGCCCGGATTCGCCGCTTCTAAGGCATGACGCCCACGCTGAATCTGACCGAGATGCGCCTCCTGAATGCCAGCACGCAGCGGATCATGATCGGAAAGCAGATACAGTGGCTCAAGCAGGGATGTATTTTCATGCACTGCGCCGCTGAGTAGCAACTCGGCGCGAATGCCGTGCAACGCAGCGCGGATGACCTCAGGTAGAGGCGCTGAGTGCCAGCGTGGTTTGGGCAGGTCTTCACGACTCATGGCTGCCTTGAGTTCGAGCAGCCCCTTCCCTGTCGTAGCCTGCATGGGCACCACTGGCACGCCGAGTTCTTCGGCGAGCTTTGGCACGTTGATACGCCACTGTTTCTCCTCGGCGACATCGACCATGTTCAGGGCGATCACCGTGGGCAGGCCCAGTTCGAGCACCTGACTGGCTAGGTAAAGGTTGCGCTCCAGATTGGCCGCATCGACGACGATGACCACACGATCAGGGCGCGGTGTGTCCTCACGACGGCCCAACAGCACATCGCGCAGCACAGCCTCATCAGGACTGCGCGCATTCAGGCTGTAGGCACCGGGGAGATCGATCAGCCTGAGCTTTTTGCCATGCTGGGACCAGCATTCGCCGATCTTTTTCTCCACGGTCACGCCGGGGTAGTTTGCCACCTTTTGGCGCAGACCTGTGAGCAGGTTAAAGAGGGTCGTTTTCCCACAATTCGGGTTCCCGACGATGGCCAGTAGAGGCGTCTCACTCATGCCTGGGTCGTGGTGCTTTGAGCTGGATTGAATGCCTGCTCCACATGGGTAATGCCGATGTGCTGCGCCTCATGGTCGCGCATAGCAATGTGGGAGCCGCGCACTGTGATTTCGATGGGTTCACCCAGAGGCGCACGGCGCACCATGGTCACTCGCGCACCGGGTGTAAGCCCCAACTCACGCAGCCTTGTCAGTCCCACCCTGCCAGTGGGCAGACTGTGGATGAAGGCCGCACTGCCGATGGGCAATTGAGCTAAAGTAAGTTGGGCATGCATGGTTTTGTGCAATTGAGACGCTATCGCAAAGAGATCGTAGCGGGAGGCCGACTCTTTGCAAGAGATGCGGCAAAAAGTTCATCTCAAAGCGCAAACAAGGAGAGAGCGTGCTCAATCGACGCGGCCCAGCACGATACGACTCATCAACTCGGGTCCTACTGTTGGTAGATGACGACGACACTCGAGGTCGGCGAGCTGGGCGAGCTATCAAAACCATAGCCAACCGTCTGCATGTTTGCAGCCTCAATACCACTTTCAATCAGATACTGCCGGACGGCCTGCGCACGGCGCTCAGACAAGGAACGCGCAAAGTCATCTGGCAATCCCGGCGGCGAATAACCAGCGATCAGGTAGCGCGGCTTATCCTTGCTCCAGTCAGCGACGAGTCCTGCCAGCGTCTTTTTGTGCGCCCCCGTGACAGTGAATTTTTCTCCTGCAAATTCGAGAGCTGAACAAGCGGGCTTTAATGCGCCAGATAGAGGGCTGGTGAAGCCATCCCGTGGACCGAGAGCAAAGACGACTTCCGCTTCTTTTTCACGCGAAAGGCTAGGCAGGCTTTTGCAAGCTGGCAGAGCGCCCAGCATCACCATTGCCCAGCAAAAATGTGTCACGAGTTGCTTCATTTCATCCATCGAGGTTCGGTAATCTGGCCGTGTCCATTCAGGATCGCCTGCCTTTGACCGGTATGCAGGTTTTGAACATACAAAGTGCCATGCTGCGTGTAGCAAAGGTAGCGTCCATTCGGGCTCCAGGATGGATGCGCGGCACCACCCGATTGGATGACGCGTGACGAGCCATTTGGCCAGCCTTTGACCACCACCGCCAGTTCACTACCGATGCGGGCGGTGAATGCCACACTATCGGCTTCAGGTGAGAATTCAGGGTCCGCGCAGAAGCCATAACCCGTGCGCCAGCGGATCAGTTTTGCTTCAGCCTCATTGGTCTCAGGAACCTCCGTCACATAG
>JBEBGU010000533.1:0-3884 GCA_040081325.1 Prosthecobacter sp. | reverse complement strand
CCGCGAAGGCTGCGGCTACACCGGCAAGCACGCGCCCGACTTCATGAAGGCCAAGGACAAATGGTTCCGCGGCATCGACCTCCTCACCGGCCCCGACGGCAACGTCTTCGTCGCCGACTGGTCCGACACCGGCGAATGCCACGACAACGACGGCGTGCACCGGACGAGTGGGCGCATTTACAAGATCGTGTATGGGGAGACGAAGAAGGCGGAGCCGATTGATGTCGCGGCGCTGAAGAATGACGAGTTGGTGAAGCTATTGGAATCGAAGAACAACTGGTGGAGCCGCTCAGCTCAACACATCTTATTTGAACGCAAATATTCTCACCTCCAAATCGACAGGAACAAATCTCCATCTGAAGCTGACAAAACTAAAGTGCTGCGTGACTTGGCAGAATCAGGAGCACCTCTAATCAGAGGTGCCTGTGAACTATATGCCAAAGATTCGTCTGGTTTGGTTCGATTGACGGTTGCTTCTCTCTTGCAGCGGCTGCCGCTCGAAGCTCGCTGGCCCATCGCCACGGCGTTGGCGCAGCATGAGGAAGATGCGAATGACCGGCAGCAGCCCCTCATGATCTGGTATGGCATCGAGGCCGCCGTCGCGGCGGACCCGATGAAGGGCGTGGAGTTCATCGCCAGCGCCAAAATCCCCACCGTGCGCCGACTCGTCGCCCGTCGCATCGCCGAGGACATCGAGAAGCAGCCCGCTGCCGTCGATGCGCTCGTGGCCTTGATGACGAAGGAAGCCGCTGTCCGCGAAGACATCCTCGCCGGCATGGCCGCCGGGCTCGATGGCTTCAGCACCGCGAAGAAGCCGAAGGGCTGGGATGAGTTTCTGAGTACTGTAGTCCCGCCTTCAGGCGGTTCTTTGAAGGTCGCGAACACCCAGAACCCAGAACCGGCTAAAGCCGGGACTACAATACAAACACTCTCCCTCATCTTCGGCAGCGGACGTGCCACGGACGAACTCATCGCCATCGTCAAAAACGCGGAGGGCGATGCCAATGCACGCCGCAACGCCTTCACCGGCCTCACCCGCAGTGCGAAGCCCGAGCTGCTGCCCATCGTGCGCAGTTTGATCAATGACAAAGTCCTCGGCACCGCCGCGCGCAGTGCGCTCGCCGCTTACGATGACCCGAACATCCCGAAAGCCCTGCTCAGCCCCTGGCCGCAGCGCAGTGAGGAGCAGCAGGCGGCCACCGTCGCCACGCTCGTCACGCGGCCCCGCTACGCCCATGCCCTGCTCGATGCCGTGAAGTCCGGCCAGGTGCCCGTCGCCATCATCACCCCGTATCAGGCCCGCGCCATCCGCAGCCTGAACGACGCCGACCTCACCACCAAACTCACCGCCGTCTGGGGCGAGCTGCGGGACACGCCCGAGGCCAAAAAAGCCGAACTCGCCGACTGGACGAAGAAGCTCACCCCCGAGCGCCTCGCCAAAGGCGAAGCCGTGAAAGGCAAAGCCCTCTTCACTGCCGTCTGCGCTGCTTGCCATAAGCTCTACGGCGAAGGCGGCATGATCGGCCCTGACCTCACGGGCGGAGATCGCCACAAGCTCACCTACCTGCTCGAAAACATCATCGACCCGAACGCCATCGTGCCTGCGGACTACCGCATGAGCGTCTTCAAGCTCAAGGACGGCCGCACCATCACCGGCGTCATCCCCGCCCAGACCGAGCGCACCGTCACCGTGCAAACACCGGCGGAAAAGCTGACCATCGAAAAATCCCAGATCGCCGAGCAGCAGCAGCTCCCCATGTCCCTCATGCCGGAGGGCCAGCTCACCGCTCTCGGTGAGGAAAACGTGGTCCACCTCATGGCCTACCTCCAGAGTTTGGGGCCGGTGAGGTAGTGTTTAGTGGTCAGTATTTAGTGTTTAGTTTTCAGACGGAGCCGCCTCTTGCTCTGAAACTAAACACTCCGCACTAAACACTAAAAACTAAACACTCTCCCCGCCCGCTCTTGACTCAGGCCCCAGACCTGAGCACTGAAAGCCCCGCCTTTTCCCCTTTCCCTGCCGTGGCCAAGAAACCCTCCAAGACCGAAGACTCCTCCCCCATCCTCGCGGACAGCGCACCCATCGAGATCAAACCGGTGGACGATCTGTACGGCGACTGGTTCCTCGACTACGCCAGCTACGTCATCCTGGAGCGCGCCGTGCCGCACATCCATGATGGCTTCAAGCCTGTGCAGCGCCGCATTTTGCACAGCATGGATGAGCTGGAAGATGGCCGTTACAACAAGGTCGCCAACGTCGTCGGCAACACGATGAAGTATCACCCGCACGGTGATGCCAGCATTGGCGACGCCATGGTGCAGCTCGGCCAGAAAGACCTGCTGATCGACACCCAGGGCAACTGGGGAAACATCCTCACAGGCGACAATGCCGCCGCGCCTCGATACATCGAAGCCCGCCTGTCGAAGTTCGCGCTCGATGTCGTTTTCGCGCCCAAAATCACCGAGTGGTCCGCCAGCTATGATGGGCGCAACAAAGAGCCCGTGACCCTGCCGGTGAAGTTCCCCCTCCTGCTCGCTCAGGGTGTGGAAGGCATCGCCGTCGGCCTGAGCTGCCGCATTTTGCCGCACAATTTCATCGAGCTGTGTGAGGCCAGCATCGCCGCACTGCGCGGTGAAGCGGTCTATCTGCTGCCCGACTTCCCGCAAGGCGGCATCATGGACGCCAGCGACTACAATGACGGTCTGCGCGGCGGACGCATCCGCGTGCGGGCGAAGATCGAAGAAGGGCCGAAAAAGAACACGCTCCGCATCATCGAAGTGCCCTATGGCACCACGACCGGCGGCGTCATGGACAGCATCGTGGCCGCGAATGAGAAGGGCAAAATCAAGATCGCCCGTGTCGATGACAACACCGCCGAGTTTGTCGAAATTCTCGTCCAGCTTCCTCCCGGCACCGATGCCGATCAGACCATCCAGGCGCTGTATGCCTTCACGGATTGTGAGGTGTCCATCGCTCCGAATGCAGTCGTCATTCAGAATGACAAGCCGCGCTTTGCCAACGTCAACGACTTGCTCAAAGAGAGCGCCGAATACACCAAGAAGCTGCTCGGCGCTGAATTGGAAATCCAGCTCGGTGAACTCGAAGAGAAGTGGCACTTCAGCAGCCTGGAAAAGATCTTCATCGAGAACCGCATCTACCGCCGCATCGAAGACGCCGAGACCTGGGAAGCCGTGATGGACGCCATCTGGAAAGGCCTGAAACCGCACCTCACCCTGCTCAAACGCGAAGTCACGAATGACGACGTGGCCCGCCTGACCGAGATCAAGATCAAGCGCATCTCCAAGTTCAACAGCTTCGAGGCTGACGAGCACATCCGCTCGCTGGAGAAGGACATCGACGCCGTTCAGAAGAACCTCAAACAGCTCACCCGCTTCACCATCGCCCACTTCGAGCGTTTGAAGAAAACCTATGGCCCCGCCCGCGAACGCCGCACCGTGGTCAGCAGTTTTGATCGTGTGGCAGCCGCCCAGGTCATCATCGCCAATGAAGTGCTCTATCTCGATGCCAAAGAAGGCTTCGCCGGCACCGGCTTGAAAAAGGAAGGCGACCCGATCTGCAAGTGCTCGAACCTCGACGACATCCTCTTCTTCACCAAAGAAGGCTCGATGACCGTGTCGAAGATCGCGCCGAAGATCCACGTCGGAAAGAACCCGCTCTACATCAACCTGTACAAGAAGGACGAAGACGCGGTGTACACGCTCATCTACCGCGACGGCAAGAACGGCCCCGTCATGGCCAAGCGCTTCCGCATCGGCGGCACCACACGCGACAAGCAGTACGTCCTCACCAAAGGCACGCCCGGCACCATGGTCCTCTTTTTCTCCCGCCATGACACCGAGGAAGAAAGCAACGCGCAAAACCTGCT
>JBEBGU010000532.1:0-3885 GCA_040081325.1 Prosthecobacter sp. | reverse complement strand
AGTAAAGACAGTCGCTTCCACGGATGCTGCCGCTTTGAAATTGGCCACTGAAAAACAGAAACTCGCCGATACAGCGAAAGCCGATGCTGCCAAGCGCCTAAAGACCGTCACCGATGCCGCCGCAGCCAAAGACACCGTCGATATTTTCGTCTCAGAGCCGATTCGCATTTCGGTGAAGGCCGCGCAAGTCACCACCGCAGCCGCAACTCCGAAGAAATGATGTTCAATGCACGCACCCTCACCGCGCGTTGCGTTTTAGCAGGCTGGACACTTTCAGCAGCGACGACGCTTCATGCCGCCGATCTCGATTTTTATCGGGATGTGTATCCATTCCTCAAAGCCAACTGCATCTCGTGTCATAACAAGACGACGACGAAGGCGGATCTCGACATGGAGACGCCGGAGATGATGAAAAAGGGCGGTGAAACGGGTGCGGGTGTCGTGCCGGGGAAGAGTGCGGAGAGTTTGATCGTGCAGGCTTCCTTGCACACGGAGGATCTGGAGATGCCGCCGAAGAATAACAAATCTGGCGCGGTGAATCTCACGCCAGCAGAGATCGCGATCCTCAAGGCGTGGATTGATCAAGGCGCGAAAAGCTCGGTGCAGCAGGAGCGCCAAGTGGCATGGCAACCGCTAGCCCCCGGTGTGCATCCGATCTACAGCGTGGCGATGACCAAGGATGGCCGCCTTGCCGCGTGCGGACGGTCAAACCAGCTTTTTGTCTATGATCTGGCCACGCGTCAGTTTGTGACGCAGATCGTCGATGAAGCTCAAAAGACCGGCGTGGCGCACCGCGCCTTGGTTCAGTCGTTAGCCTTCAGTCCCGATGGCTCACGACTGGCGAGTGGCAGTTATCGTGAGGTGAAGATCTGGCGGCAGGAGAAAGGCAAATCGTCCACGCGTAAAGGCGACGCGGCACTCGGCGTGGTCGTGCCGGCACTCACGAGCGATGGCAAGCAGATCATTGGTGCCGATAAAACAGGCGCGCTGCTCGTGATGGATGCCGTGAGTGGCAAAGTGACCCAGAAGATTGCCGACGTGAACAAGTCAGGCATCAAGCTCCTGAGTGTTTCGCCTGATGCATCCAAGGTGGCCGTGTATGGAGTCGATGCGGCGCTCAGTGTGTGGAGTTTGATCGATGCAAAAGTTCTCACCACAAAGGCTGGACTGGCAGGTGTTTACGCCACGGCATGGACGAAGGATGGCATGGCAATCGCCACTGCGGGTGAAGATAAAATCGTGCGAGTGTGGACGATCCCCACAGCAGGAAGTGCGGAGTTGGCAGCTCCAAAGGAACTCAAGGGCGCGGCTGGAACGATCAAAGCCATGGCGGCAGGTGCGACACCGGATCAACTCATCACCGCTGGCGAAGATAACAAAGTGCGAGTGTGGAGCATCGCAGCGGCGAAAGTCGTGCGCGAGATCGCCAACGTCGGTGCGCTCAACATCGCGGTATCACGCGACGGCAAGCAAATCGTCACAGGAGGTGCGGATGGGGCCGTGCGTGTTTGGGATGCTGAAACCGGCAAGGCAATCACTGAACTGCGCGGCAGCGTGGCAACGACTCAGCAGATGGCGGCGTGGGATTGGATTGTTGCGGCGCAAGGTTTGGAGCAGGCTTTTCAAAAAACGGAAGTGACTCGCATCGAAGCGCAAAACAAAGCGCTCGATGAACTGCTCAAGAAGGCCAATGAAGCCATCGTCGCGATGAAGAAAGTGCTGCCCGAGAAGCAGAAGCTCGTGAAGCCAGCTCAAGATGCAAAAGCGGCTGCGCAGAAGGTTGTGGATGCTGTGGTGGCGCTGATTGCCAAGGTGCCCGGAGGAAAACCAGAGGCCACGCTGGAAAAGCAACTCAAAGACGCACAGGAAAAGCTGGGTCCAGTCACGATGACCGAAAACTCCGCTCTCGCCGCCGTTTCTGCGGCGCAAAGCAACGTGAAGGATGCGGAAGACGATTTGAAGCGCATCACCAAGAGCAAAGAAAAGAACAGTGCAGCACTCGCCGCCGCCAACGCTGCCATTGCAGCTGCCAAGAAGGCTCAGGATAAGGCCACGGCGGACATCGCGGCTGCCAAACTGGCGTTGACGAAGAGCAGCCTGAAACCGCTGGCCGTCTCCTTCTCCGCCGATGCGCAGCGTGTCGCCGCCATCTTTAGTGATGGCACGCTCCATGTCTGGGCGGTCGCCTCAGGCATTCCTATTGAGCAAGTCACGGGCACAGCCACCACGGCTGCATCTTTGATCCCCAGCGCCAATGGCACCTTCTTCGCCAGCAGCGCCGACAGCTCCACTTCGGCGACGAGCGCGGCATCCCGCTGGGTTCTTGAGCGCGTGCTTGGTGGCGACAAAGACCGCGCCATTTTCGCCGACCGTGTGAATGCCGTGCGCTTCAGCCCTGATGGCAAAACCCTCGCCACAGGCGGTGGCGAGCCTTCACGCTCCGGCGACATCAGCCTGTTCGATGTGGCCACTGGCAAGGTCATCAGCACCTGGAAAGAGCGCCACGACGACGTGGTGCTCAGCCTTGATTTCTCACCCAATGGCAAGCTCCTCGCCTCCGGCTCCTCCGATAAAATCGCGCGTGTCACCGACATCGCCACTGGCAAACAGACGAACCTTTTTGAAGGCCACACGCATTACGTCACCAGCGTGGCCTTCCGCGCCGATGGTCGCGTTCTGGCCACTGCCGGAGCCGATGGCGTTGTGAGTGCTTGGAACATGATCATGGGTGAGCGAAAGAAGAAAATCGAAGGCTGGACCAAGGAGGTGACATCATTGCAGTTCATCGGTGCCACCAATCAGATCGTCACCTCCGCGGGCGACAATCTCGTGCGCATCGTCAACGACGACGGCGCTGAAGTCCGCGCCCTTTCCAAGCTGCCCGACTTCATGCAATCCGCCGCCAGCACCCCCAACGGTAGCACCATCATCGGCGGCGGCGAAGACAGCATCCTCCGCGTCTGGGACGGCACGAACGCCAAAGAAGTCGCGGTGTTTGGCGGGAAGTAGAACGTTTTGAAGCCCTATCCTATCAAGACGAAATCAAGTTCTGCGGCGTGCTAGGATAAACACGACTGCGAGCACCCGTAGGTTTCAGTAAATGTCCTCCATCATTCATCCACCTTCTCTAGCGCGTTGCACTGGTCCCATATCGCGACGTGGATTCATGCAGGTTGGATTGACGGGTTTTGCATCGCTGAGCTGGCCGGGGCTGTTGAAGTTGCGTGCTGAAAATGCACTCAAACCGAAGAGCGAGCGGACCGCAGTGATCATGGTTTTTTTGCCGGGCGGGCAGTCTCACATCGACACCTATGATCCAAAGCCGGACATCGGCAGCGAGTATCGCGGACCGTTCAAAACGATTGCCACCAAGGTGCCGGGCACACGCTTCACGGAGCTCTTGCCAATGAATGCCAAAATCGCTGACAAGTTCACCGTGCTGCGCTCAATGAATCAGGCGGCAGGCGGGCACCCGGCTGGCACCATGCAGATGCTCTCGGGTGACTCTGACACGCGCGACAAACCTAAAGTTAAACTGCCGGACTGGATGTCTGTGGCGAACTACCTACGCTCGAAAGACGGGAAGCGTACCAACCCGCTGCCGAACTACATCGGTGTGAGTCCACCAAGCGAATACAACGGCCCGGCCTATCTTGGTGATGCGTACTCGCCTTTCTCAGTCACGGATGATCCGAATCGCCCTAACTTTGAGGTGCCAAATACGGGCCTCTCGGATGCTGCTGAATCGAAGCGTTTGAGCGATCGTGTCGCGCTTCGCAAGAGTCTCGACAAAATGGAGCGCGCTTTTGATCGCGAAGGAGAACTCGGTGCGCTCGATGACTTTGAGTCTCAGGCGATGACATTGCTCACGAATCCGAAGACGCG
>JBEBGU010000531.1:0-3892 GCA_040081325.1 Prosthecobacter sp. | reverse complement strand
GTATTGAATCTCACCGGCACGACCGAAGTCGCCACGGCGCTGCGCCTGCTCCTGCTCGGTGCGGAGACGTTCGAGTTCCTCCTTCATCTTGCGACCGACCTGCACGGATTCCTTTTCCTTCATCCACTGCGCCTTCAGTGCCGAGGAGCTTTCTTTGAGGTCCGCGATCTCTTTGTCGAGCTTTTCAATGCGGGCTTTGGAAGCGGCGTCCTTCTCCTTTTTCAAAGCCTGACGCTCCATCTCTCCCATCATGACCTGGCGCTCGATGACGTCGATTTCGGTCGGCATGGAGTCGAGCTCGATCTTGATGCGGCTGGCGGCTTCATCGACGAGGTCGATGGCCTTGTCCGGCAGGAAGCGGTCGGTGATGTAGCGATTGCTCAGCGTGGCTGCGGCAATGATGGCGTTGTCTTGAATGCGCACGCCGTGATGGACCTCGTAGCGTTCTTTAAGACCACGCAGAATGGCGATGGTGTCCTCCACGCTCGGTTCACCAACTTTCACCGGCTGGAAGCGACGCTCCAGCGCGGGGTCTTTTTCGATATGCTTGCGATACTCATCCAGCGTGGTCGCGCCGATGCAGCGCAACTCCCCGCGAGCGAGCTGCGGCTTCAAAAGGTTGCCCGCATCCATCGCGCCCTCGCCTTTCCCAGCACCGACGATGGTGTGCAGCTCGTCGATGAACAGAATGATCTCGCCATCGCTCGAAGTGACCTCTTTGAGGAAGGCCTTGAGCCGCTCCTCGAACTCGCCACGGAACTTTGCCCCGGCCATCATGCCACCGAGATCCATGCTGATGAGCTTTTTGCCCTTCAGCGAATCCGGCACGTCACCGGCGACGATGCGTCGCGCGAGACCTTCGGCGATGGCGGTCTTGCCCACGCCGGGCTCGCCGATGAGCACAGGATTGTTCTTCGTGCGGCGGCTGAGCACCTGCATGACGCGGCGGATCTCCTCATCGCGACCAATGACGGGGTCGATCTTGCCAGCCTTCGCTCGGGCGGTCAAATCGGTGCCGTATTTCTCCAGCGTCTGATATTTCCCTTCCGGGTCCTGATCAACCACACGCTGGCTGCCACGCACGGCGGCGAGGCCTTTGGAAACGGTGTCGTAGGTCAGTCCGGCCTGCTTCAGCACATCGGAAAGCTCCGTCTTCGTCTTGAAGAGCGCCAGGATGACGTGCTCGACGCTCAGGAAGTCGTCCTTGAGCTTCTTCTGCTCGTCCTCGGCCTTCGTCATGAGTTCACGCATCTCATTGGAGAGATGCAGTCCGCTAGTGCCACCGGTGACCTTGGGTTGTTTAGCGAGCACGGCTTCAACTCCAGCCTTCAGACCCTGCGCTGCGGCGGGATTCACGGCAGCCTTTTCAAACAATGGCACCGCGATACCGCCCTCCTGCTCAAGCAGGGCGAGCAGAAGATGCGAGGGCTTCAATTCCTGATGCCCGTGCCGCGTGGCGATGGACTGCGAGGCATTGAAGGCTTCTTGAAGCTTAACGGTGAATTTTTCGGGGGACATGGTGGTTGGCTGGTTGTTTGGCTAACTTTACGCTATCAACGTGCCACGATGGCGGAACAACGCACCAAGCCTTATTTGGCAAGGGATCGGCTCCTATTGGCAATATAGCCAACGGAGTCTGCCTGGAGCAAATAAGGCACGAACACAGCGGGTAACTGTGCAAGAAAGTCACTAAAAGCTGATCACAATGCCGACCTTTTATTCAAACTGCGAATGGCTACGAACTTCCGGCTGATTGATGATATTCGTCCGGGTGTTATTGTTGATGCCAATGCTCAGGCCAATTTCGGGAATGTCGAAATCTCCGTTCACGAGGTCACCGTCCTTAATCAGTCGCTCCTGTACTCCGACGGCGTCGCTAATCTGACGTTGGTTCGGCTGGCTGGGGTCATTGAGACTGATCAGTTTTGAAGATTTGAGCAGCTTAGCTAGATCGACATCCTGCGGTGGTGGAATCGTCATGTCACCATCTTTCATGGTGATCATTTGCCCGGCTTTGACGATCTGCGACACGCCTGTCTTCTTATTTAGAAAGAGCGCGGACTCACCCTCAATGACGATGAATTTGATGATGCCGCCAGCATGGTATTCGATCAGGACGGTGGTTCCAGTCAGAGCAGCGGTGACTCCGGCTGTGCGCACTTTGGCTCCACCCTGATTTTTGGGGACTTGCAGCATCATGGTGCCTTCATTGAGATCGAGCGTGCGCGACTGGCCCTTCAAAGTGAAGCGTGAATTGGCTCCCAGACGAGTGAGCGTCTTGTCAGGGAAACGCAGCTCCGCGCGAGCATCAGGACCCGTGGCGATGGAGCTTACTGGATCGAGCTTTAGGCCGACCGCCGCCGCCTTAGGCGCAGCATTGGCCTTCAGCACTTTCACATCATTAGAGACACGGGTGATTTCTGCCTGCATAAATTCGGCGGCAAAAGTAGAGGCTGGCAGCGTGGTCAGTAGGCAGGCCGTGATCAGCAGCGCTTTGGATATTTTCGTTTTCATAACAGGATAAATAGAATCTCAAAGACAAGGCGGGTTTTAGAACTTGAGCTTTGCTGCCACGCTGATGCCACCGAGCTGCGTCTGGTAATCGAAGAAGGCATTGCTGCTTTGATTGATGGCATAGTAGTAGCCAGCGCTCATTTCAAAGTTCACACAAGGCCTGTAGGTGACAGCGGCACCCAGATTCTGATACACGTCCTCACGCCCCTGCATATTGAAGTAGTCGAAGTAGGCTAGGCGGTAACTCAGTGATAGCACCACTTGGCTCGAAACCTTGTACTTGTAGCCTAACTGCAAGGCATGCTCATGACGCTGCAAAAGCTCGGGGGATGTGCCAACACCGTATGAACTGGCAAGCCCGATGTTGAGACTGTTGGCTGCGTTGATTTGAATGGCCTTTTGAAGCCCCACACGGATTTGGTGAGCATCATAGATGGAGCTGTCCGTGATGTCTTGAGTGATACGCTGGTAGTAGTAGTGAAGGTGGAAGATCGAGTCCTTCAGCTCAGGCAGTGCGGCCAGCAGGCCAAAGCTGACCTCACCGTTATCGTAGTCCAACTGACTCATCGAATCATAGCGATACCAGTGCTGTCCCAAATAGGCATCTGCATAATAGCGGCCTCCTAGCTTGTAGCGCCACGCTGCATTCACGCCACCTGCATAAAAGTAGTCTTGCGTTTCACCCGTGCTGACATTGGCCGCGTTATCCGTCCAGAAGCCGCTGCTATCAACCCAGACGGAAAAGGGGTGTGCATTCTCGTTACGCTTTAACAGCACTTGAATGCCAAGATCTGAGTCGCCCGTGGACTCCTCAGCAGCGGTGCTACCACCCAATGAGGACTCATCATTTGAAAGGGGTCGTGAAGTGTCCTGAGCCGTGCGTGACGGATCAATCAGGGTCTGAGCTTGGGTGCTCGTAGGCGCAAAAACAAGTGTGCCCATCAGGAAGCAGGAAAGAGAGAGGTGGATTGGTTTCATCGGGAGCTGGATTCAAACGAGTAGTAGGAGCTTTGACAATGACTTTATCTTTGAAGCAAGATTCGTCCCATCCGCCATGCATGATGAAAAGCCATCCAAATATTTCGCGATCTAACTCTTCTTGCTCTAACTTACCTCGGGCTTGTAAGCCTGTGAAGAACACCGCCTATCATGATGGAAAGCCGCTCAAATCCTACTGTGATGAAGCCTTCAAAGGCGAGTCGGTCGCGTCCTGTCGGCGCTGTTCAGCGCGCCATTGTGCCATTGATCAGTTTTGCGGCGCTCGTGGTCACCTGTCTCTATGCATGGCCGGTGACACGTTCTCTGTTAGAGCGCAGAGAACGCACGGCCTTGGATGAGGCTCAGATCTCTGGCAAGAGGACGCCTGCGAGAGAGGATG
>JBEBGU010000530.1:0-3897 GCA_040081325.1 Prosthecobacter sp. | reverse complement strand
TTGGGACACGGTCTTCATGCTCACCCACTTCGGCTGGAAGGCGGTCGCGAGCTGTCTTGTCTCCACCTCGCTCGTCGCGTTTGTTTTTCGAAAGGAGCTGCTGGCTCTGGAGCCGCAGCACGTGAAGTCGGAGCCCATCCCCGCCTGGCTCACCCTGGCGCATCTCGGCTTTCTCGGCGCTGTGGTCGCCTTTGCGCATCACCCGGATGTTTTCTTTGGCGTGTTCAGGCTCTTCCTCGGCCTCGTCTCCGCCACGCGCGAGTATCAGGACGGTTTAAAACTGCGTGAGGGGCTGCTTGTCGGCTTCTTCCTGGCCGGACTCGTCACGCTGGGCTCCCTCCAGTCGTGGTGGCTGAAGCCGCTGATCGAAGGCATGAACGGAGCCACTTTGTACTTCAGGGCGACTGGTTTGACCGCGCTGACGGACAATGCCGCGCTCACCTACCTCGGCTCGCTCGTGGAGGGCATCAGCGATGATCTGAAATACGCGCTCGTGGCCGGTGCCGTCACGGGCGGCGGACTCACCGTCATTGCCAATGCCCCAAATCCCGCAGGCGTCGGCATCCTGCAAAACTCCAAGGCCTTCGGCGCTGAAGGCATCAGCCCGCTGGGTCTCTTCTTCGGCGCATTACCGCCCACGGGCATTGCCATTGTGTTCTTTTGGCTGGTCTAGCCGCAGCCCCAGCAAGCCGCGCTGGGAGGGGCGCGTGCGCTCCGGTTTCATGATAGCCTCAGAGCTGCGGCGCTTCGATGCAGTCCTTGGTGATGAAGGCATCGTGTTTAGCTGGAGCAATGGGCGGCCGGGCGGGGTGATCTTCCGGCCGGCTTTCTCTTTCTCGGCGCAGGCGTGGTTGAGGGGCAGAAGGTGGCCGAGGGCTTTGAAGAGACGGTCAAGGAAGAGTCTCGTTCTTTTCATCTCCGTAGAAAGTTTTGACGAAGTCCAGAAAGACGAGGATGAGCGCTTTGGCTTCGGTAGAGGCCATGGGCGGCTGTTGTCGCGGCTGCGTGGCACGGGGTCAAGGCTGGTGTCAGGATCAAGCAATGACTTTCATGTGAGTTGGATGGGATCACACGATACTTCCCGACTTGAGAAAACGAGTCACCAATCGCAGCACGGCAGGCCGCCACATGATGAGGGTATGGTCAACCTCGGCGACATGAAAAGCAGCTTCTCCAGCCACATGTCCGCCCGCTACGGTCACGATCCCGTCTGACTCTGGCCCCAGTAGATGATGAAACAGCGTGATCAATGAACTCCGCCCCATGATCACGGCTGTTTCCGGGGGCACGGGACCGAGTTGATTAGGCGTGCTCTGTTTGCCGCTTCCCAGCTCATTGACCACCGGCCCGAGCAGCAGGCGAAACCAAAGCTGCTCTGCCAGATGATCCATGATTTCGCTCCCCTGATTCGGTGGTGCCAGCATGACTGTGCGCCCGAGTGGAAAGTCCACCGCACGCTGTGCCGCCCATGCCCGAAAGACGATTCCGCCGAGCGAATGCGTGACGAAATGCACCTTGGCACCAAGCTCTAATCGCAGACTCGCCAGCGCGGGATTGATGTAATCCGTGACCGCCGCAGCCACACCAATCCGCCGCGAGGGATAGGCCACATTCAGCACCGTGAAACCCGCCCGACTCAGCCACCATTTAAGCCCCAGCATGGCGCGCGGAGAGCGCCCCAGCCCATGAATCAGGACCACATGATCGCGCACGTTACTCATCACACAAAGTCGGTGATGGAGCCGAAGTCGGCATCGAATAAACGCCGGTAGGTGCGGAAGGCAAAGTTGTCCGTCATGCTTGCCACCCAGTCGCAGACGAGCCGTGCGCGTGTTGATGCATCAGGTGCTTTCGCGATCTCTGCTTCCACGGTGCCAGGCATGAGATGCAGGCTGTCTTTCTTTTCGACGTAACGTTTCTCCAGCACTTGGAAGAGGCGCGTCAAAATGAAGTCCGCCTTGTAGTCGAGCTGCTGGAGCTGGGGGCTTTTGAAGACGAGTTCAAAGGCGATCTTCTTGTTGAGTGACGATTGCGTTTGCATGGCCGGATCAATCTCCAACTGATACTGATGGCGTCGGGTCATGGCGCTGAGGAAGGTGCTGTTGGGCACCAGCTTTGCCGCGCGGATGTAGTCGCCGATGTGGCGGTTCAGGCGTGCTTCCACTCGCTGCTCCTTGATCGCTTTGCATAGAAACTCCACCTGCGCTGACTGCGCGGCATCCAGTGTCTTCGACTCCGCCCAGCGCTCCAGTTTTGTCACTGTGATGAAGCCTGCGTGGATGCCGTCGGCGATGTCATTGAGCGAGTACGCCGTGTCATCCGCCCAGTCCATGATCTGGCACTCGATGCTCTTGAATGCATTGCGCGCCTTACCCGGCGTCAGCTCCACCGGGAAGGCCTGACCACCAAGCGTGAAGTCCAACCACATCTCCTGATCATTGTACAGGTAGTGATTCTTGGCCCCTGCCGCCTCCGCATGAAGCGTCTTGTATTTCAGCACGCCATCCAGCAGTGCTCGCGATGGATTCATTCCATCACGCCCTTCATTAAAAAGCGTCTGCGTGAGCTGCCTCAGCGTCTGTGCATTGCCCTCGAATCCACCATAAGGCTCCATCAGCCGGTGCAGCGTCCGCTCGCCTGTATGGCCGAACGGCGGATGCCCCAGGTCATGAGCCAAGCACGCGCACTCGACTAGATCGTCATCGATAAAAAAGTCATCACTCAGCAGATCACTCTGCTGGGCTAGCGATGCACAGATCGAGCGCCCGATCTGCGCCACCTCGATGCTGTGCGTCAGCCGCGTGCGGTAGAAATCATACTCACCCGAGAGGAAGACCTGCGTCTTGTTTTGCAGCCGACGAAAGGCGCTGCTGTGGATGATTCGATCCCGGTCGATCTGAAACGCATTTCGATACTCGTCCGGGTGCGCGGGGCGCGGCTTCAGAGTCTCTGAGTCAAAGGCGGAGTAAAAACGGTTCGCGGGCATCGTGTGGCGCGGATGCTAGGCCGTGATTAGAAACTGGCAAGGCTTGCTGTTCGTGATGCCCGTGAAGTAAGCTGGGCAAATGAAGGTATCTCTAATGATGTTAGCCTTGGCGTTTCTGCTCCAGCCAGCCGTTGCCAGACCGCCGAACATTCTTCTCATCGTTAGCGATGATCAACGTCCAGACACCATCCATGCGCTGGGAAATGCGGTGATCGAAACACCCAATCTCGACCGACTCGTCGCACGCGGCACTTCATTCATGCGAGCGTATGCAGGATACCCGATCTGCCACGTCAGCCGGGCACAAATTCTCACCGGCACACATGCTTTCAAAGCGCTGCCGGAATACCCCAGCGGTGCGATTGATCGCAAGCTCGCCACGCTTGCGGGCACCTTTCAAAGCGCGGGCTACCACACCTGCTACACCGGCAAATGGCACAACGACGGCCAGCCGATGCAGCGCGGCTACACCACGACGAGCGGCCTCTACTCCAGCGGTGGTGGGAAAGGTGTGACGCAGCCTGAGATTGATGATCGCGGCTGTCCGCTCACTGGCTATCGCGGTTGGACCTTCAAAGATGCCGATAACAAGCCGCTGCTCGACCAGGGCGTCGGCCTCCAGCCCGACAACAGCCGCCACATTGCCGATGGTGCTATCCAGGCGATTCAAAATGCGCCGATGAACAAGCCGTGGTTCGTGCATGTGAACTTCGCTTTTCCTCATGATCCGCGTCAGTGGCCTGCGGGCATGAAGGACCGTTATGATCAGGCGAAGATGTCGTTGCCCGCGAACTTCGCGGCGAAGCATCCCTTTGATCACGGCAACCTCGACGGACGCGATGAACGGCTGCTCCCCACACCGCGCACCGAGGCTGCCGTGCGCGAAGAACTCGCGATCTACTATGCCATGA
>JBEBGU010000529.1:0-3900 GCA_040081325.1 Prosthecobacter sp. | reverse complement strand
TGCGGGCGAGCAGCTCGCGGGTGGAAAAGGTCTTGGGCAAATAGTCGTCGGCACCGATTTCAAGACCGACGATGCGGTCGGCTTCCTCACCGCGCGCGGTGAGCATGAGGATAGGCACGGCGGACTTGGCGCGGATGCGTTTGAGCACTTCAAAGCCGTCACAACCGGGCAGCATGACATCGAGAATGATGGCATGCCAAGGCGTGGCGAGTGCGCGTTCGGCTCCCTCTGGCCCCGTGTGAACGATCTCGATGTAATAGCCGAGCGGCACAAGGTAATCACGAATGAGCGCGGCCAGCTTGCGATCATCATCAATGATGAGGATGTGCGTGAGGCCGTCTTGGAAAGCAGGTGGTTCAGGTGGCATGGAGCCTATCATAGAGACAAGTGCGGCAACTGGCAGCGAAGATTTACACGGCCTTTACAAAATTCACCACCAGCCTTGATCTTGCCTTTGATCACGTTTGTGAATGACTCCGTCAAAGCCTGGAGCGCGGGATTGGTCACAATCGTGATTCCGACGACGCCATTGTCTAACATTAACTGTAGCTTCAGGTGAGTCGGCCAGAAATGTAGGACTCGGTGAGCTTATCGGTCGGGTTACCAAAGATGGTCATGGTGTCATCACACTCGATGACTTTACCTTTATAAAAAAATGCGGTCTTGTCGGCGATGCGCTTGGCCTGCTCCATGTTGTGGGTGACGATGACAAAAGTGAACTTGCCACGCAGTTGGGCAATGAGGTCCTCGATCCGTGCTGTGGCGATGGGATCGAGAGCGGCACATGGCTCGTCCATCAATAAAATGCGCGGCTGAAGCGCGACGGCGCGGGCGATGCAGAGTCGCTGCTGCTGGCCTCCGGAGAGACCGACGGCGCTTTCATGCAGGCGATCCTTCACCTCGTCCCAGAGGGCAGCGAGACGGAGGCTGCGCTCGGCGGCTTCGGCTAGGTCGTGCTTGTCCTTCACGCCAGCCACGCGCAGGCCATAGACGGCGTTTTCAAAGATGGAGCGCGGGAAGGGATTGTACTTTTGAAACACCATGCCGACGTTTCGGCGCAGGCTGATGACATCGACCTCCGGCGAGTAGAGATCCACGCCGTCGATCTTGATGCTACCACTGACGACACGCGCGGTTTCGACGAGGTCATTGATGCGGTTGATGGAGCGCAGCAGTGTGCTCTTGCCACAGCCTGATGGGCCGATGAGCGCGGTGATGTCCTCACGGTGAAAGTTCAGATCGACATCGAACAGCACCTGATGGTCGGCATAGGCATAGTTGAACTTTTCCACCTGGATGAAGGTGGCATCGTGATTGGCAGTTTGGACGGGCATTTCGGTCATGCAGGCTCAACTGAAGGTGCCGCGCAGATAAGACTCTGTGAGCTTCTGGCGCGGATTGGAAAAGAGGGCGTCGGTCTCGGAAAACTCGATGATTTTACCCAGATGCAGGAAGGCAGTGTAGTCGGACACACGCACGGCTTGCTGCATGTTATGGGTGACGATAATGACGGTGAACTCACGCGCGAGCTGATGCATGAGTTCCTCGATCTTTAGAGTGGCGATCGGGTCGAGCGCGGAGCAGGGCTCGTCCATGAGCAACACGTCAGGCTGCGTAGCGATGGCTCGGGCGATGCAGACTCTCTGCTGCTGGCCACCCGAAAGGCTGAGCGCATTTTGATCGAGGCGGTCTTTGAGTTCTTCCCACAGCGCGGCATGGCGAAGGGCGCGCTCCACAGCATCATCGAGGATGTCCTTTGCTTTCACGCCATGCACTCGCAGGCCGTAAGCCACGTTGTCGTAGATGGTCTTGGGAAAAGGGTTTGATCTCTGAAAAACCATGCCCACTTGCTTGCGAAGCTGAGTGAGATCGACGTCGTCATCATGGATGTTTTTACCTTTCACCAGCACCTCACCTCTGGTGACTCGGGCACTGGGAACGCGGTCATTCATGCGGTTGATGCAGCGTAGCAGCGTGCTCTTGCCACAGCCAGAAGGGCCAATCAGTGCCGTGACACGGTGATACTCAACCTGGAGGTCGATGCCAAAAAGTGCCTGGCTAGTTCCATAACAAAAGTCCATGTCACGCACCTGGACGACAGGCGGCGGAGAGGGAGCTTTAGGAGGAGGCATGATGAAAGAAAATGAGGATGCAGATCACCAGCGATACTTCGCGCGCAAACGGCGACGCATCCAGATGGAGGTGGTGGCGAGGGCGGCGACGAGGACGAGGAAAACGAACACGGAGCCGTACTGGGCGCGCTCTGAGTACTCATTTTGCGGGATGCGCGCAGCAAGGGTGTAGATGTGATAGGGCAGCGCCTGGACGGACTCAGTGAAGACACCAAGAAAGCGCTCGACACTCTGTTCCCAATGGGCAAAAACGCTGGCGTCAGCAGGCAGAGGCAGCATGTCTTTTTGCCAGGGCAGCTTATCTTTAAAAGCCAGCGCAGCCGTGAACATGATGGGTGCGGTTTCACCAGCAGCGCGGGCGATACCCAGAATGCTCGAGGTCAAAATTCCAGGTGTCGCAAAGGGCAAGACAGCGCGCCAAATCGTCTGCCAGCGTGTCGCCCCGAGCGCCATGCTTGTTTCACGAAAGCCCTGCGGCACGGCCTGGAGACACTGCTCACTGGCGGTGATGATGACAGGCAGGATGACGAATGCCAACGTGAAGCCCCCGGACAAAACACATGTGTCCCAACCCTGAAAACTCAGTGTCGTGAAGCCGAGCGGGATGGTGAAGATGGAACGATCCAATGGTGTATTGGTGAAGACTGGCGCAGTCAGAACAAAGGCCCCGAGGCCAAACAAGCCAAAAACGACTGAGGGCACCCCGGCCAGGTTGAGGATGGCAAGACGCACGAGTTCGATGAACTTACCGTGCTTCGCGTATTCACTCAAATAGATGGCGCTGGCCACGCCAAGGAATAAGGCCACGCTGACACTGACAAGCACGAGCAGCGCGGTGCCAACGATGGGGCCGAGGATGCCGCCACCAGAGTAGGAGATGGTTTTTTCCTGACGCAAATTTGCGCCGAGCTGCTTCTTCACGGCATCAGCGCCATTCACATCTGTCTCGATGACATTGCCCTGATTGTCCTGAATAACATGCAGCGTGGCAGGTAGTTCAGTGAGAAACTTTGTATTCACGAAAGGCCACTCCGAACGGAAAACGACGGGTGAGCCTTTGATAAAGATGTGCAGCACGATGGCGACTGTCACGGCGACGACAAACATCGTGCCAGCGCGCAGAAACCAGCGCATGAGCGCTTCCTGTTTCTGGATGCGCGACTTATCTCCGGCGAAGGGATTGGAACTGGATGGGACTGGACTCATGCCTTGAATTTTTCAAAGCGACGCACAAAGGATCGCGCGCACCAATTGATGATAAGTGAGATACTGAAAAGGACGATGCCCACCATGAACAGGGCCTGCCAGTGGGCACTGCCGCGTGACACTTCACCCAGCTCCTGAGCGATGATGCCAGTGAGTGTATGTGCTGGCTGAAAGACGACACCCAAACCCGAGCTGAAATCTGGAATGGCGATGCGGTTTCCTGCGACTAAAAGCACCACCATTGTCTCACCAATCACACGCCCAAGGCCGAGTAGAATGGCCGCAGCCATGCCCGAAATAGCAGCAGGAACGATGACCAGAAAGACGGTCTGAAGTTTGGTGGCACCGAGCGCATCTGAGGCATCCACATATGATTGCGGGACATTGTTTAGAGCATCTTCAGATAGACTAAACATCGTCGGCACAGCCATCAGCGCGAGCAGGCAGCCTGCATTAAACATGTTTAACCGCTCCTGAATCGGAAAGCCAGGCAGCCAATTTAGCCAGGGAACTTCACTCACGTCTTTGATCAAATCACCGAGGACGGAGATGCCGATGAAAC
>JBEBGU010000528.1:0-3907 GCA_040081325.1 Prosthecobacter sp. | reverse complement strand
TCACACTATGGCCTTGTCGTTTTCTTTGGGCTGCATGTGTCTAGATTGCCTGCGGGCCGCCCGGGTGGCTGCGGGTGCCTCGGCAGCAGACGATTTGCCTCGAAGGTTCAGACCCTCACGACTCGGAGTGCGGTGCCAGTCAGCTTCCAGCGTGCTTGCCGCGAGTTCACGATCCACTGCATTTTCCTGGATCAGAAAGTCAAAAAGACTTTGGGCGATGACCGGCAGCGCAATCATGTGCGTGCGCCGCAGTGTGGTGTGCAGCCAGTCACTGAAGCGCAAAAATTCAGTGAAGGGCGAGGCGCCATCACGCCACAGCAGCTTCAGCGTGCCGGTGAAGTTACCGCTGTTCGCCACGATGTCCCAGTAGCGGGCGAAGCGGCGCATCCGCTGCATCTCCATAAAAGAAATGTCTCGCGTGGACAGAATTTCATACGGCGGATGCGGCGCGTAGATCATGCGATACTCATCATCATGCCGCACGATGGGTGTGCCGCGCAGGCGTTTGAGGATGCCGATTTGGATTTCCTGTGGCCCGAGTCGCACGAGGCGATCAAAACCACGACCAAAGCTCTCGATGCCTTCGCCGGGCAGGCCTACAATGAGGTCCGCATGGATGTGCACGCCCGTCTCCTCGCGTAGGAACCGGAAGTTGTCCGCGAGGCGGTCGAGATTCTGCCTGCGGCTGATGTTTTTCGACGTGCTTTCATCAAAAGTCTGGATCCCGACCTCAAACTGCACCGCGCCCGGCGGAAACTGCCGGATGAGCCCGCGGAGCTGCTCCGGCAGACGATCCGGCACCATTTCAAAATGCAAAAACAGCCCTTCACGCCAGCGATCGAGGAAGAATTGCAGAATGCCCATGCTCGTCGGCAAATGTAGATTGAAGGTGCGATCCACAAACTTGAATTGCTTCACCCCACGATCCAGAAGCCGCTGCATCGAGGCCAAAAAGGCATCCGTGGCAAAGGCGCGGACAGGGATGTCGAGCGAAGACAAACAGAACTCGCACGTGAACGGGCAACCACGCGAGGACTCGACATAAATGACACGATTCTTGAGGTCTTCGTCCGTGTAGAGGTCGTAGGGCGAGGCGAGCTGGTTCAGCGCTGGCAATTCAGCAGTGATAACCTTCAGTGGAGACAAATCACCACTCAAAAGCCCACGACACACTTCTGCAAACTTCACATCCGCCTCGCCAGTGATGACATGATCAGCGAGGGCGACGATCTCCTGCCCCTCCGTCTCATACGACACCTCCGGGCCACCGAGAATGATGATCAGCTCCGGACGGATGCGTTTGAGCAAAGCCACGACCTCCGTGGTTTGCTCGACATTCCAAATATAGACGCCAAAGCCGACGATGCGCGGCTCATGAGCCAAGATGACCTCCACGATCTCCAGCGGCTGCTGATTGATCACAAACTCCGCCATGCAAGCGCGTTCCCGCAACTCGCCGAGGTTCGCCATGAGGTAGCGAAGGCCGAAGGAGGCGTGGATGTATTTGGCGTTGAGCGTGGCGAGGACGATGTCCGGCATGGGCGGAGATAGTGGCGGATTCTGCGGCGCGCGCCAGTCGGCATTGATGAATGACTCGATGATTGATCGCGTAGTTTCGGTTAGATCACTCACACTTCATGTCACTCCATTTATACATCGCGGTTTGTCTCTTCTCGTTGTCTCAGGCCGCTATGGCTCAAAGCCCGGTGCCGCGTGGCGACGAGGTTTATTCTGTGGAGCGTTGGGGAGCCACGGGCTTCCCGGCGGATGACACAGCGGCGATCCAGGCCGCCCTCGATTTTGCCCGCGAGACACCCTGCGTGCTGTTTTTCCCCGCGCAGCGCTACCTCGTCCATCGCACGCTCACGATCAGCAATCCGGGTGACACACGAGCCTCCGCACCCACGCTTCGCGGTCGCGGCTCGGAATTCACCAGCATCGAGTTTCGTGGTGCCAGTGGGCCGTTGTTCAGCGTCACGGGCGTGAAAAGAGCGGGCCAGTTCCTGCATGATCTTTCTTTCGAAAAATTCCGCCTCATCGGCAAAGGTCGCGACACGAGCGAGCACGCCATCGAGATGATGGGCTGCTACGCACCGGCCATCCGAAACGTCTCCATCACCGGCTTTGGTGGCGATGGCATCCGCGTGATCGGCGATCTCACGAAGGATGCGAACCCGGACTTCACCGCCACCATTTTTCTTGCGATCGAAGGCTGTACCATCAGCCGCATCGGCGGTCACGGCTTCCGCGATCATCATCCCATCGGCTGCCCGAGCGTATCCATCGAGCGCAGCGTCTTCAATATGTGCGGCGCGGGCGGTGCGCTGATCCGCAGCGCTGGTTTCGTCATCGACCGCAGCTCTTTCGCCGGCTGCGGCTGGAGCGGCGAGAGAACGCTCGTGAATGCGGAAGGCATCGGCCTGCAAATCCTCACGCCGGGTGCCAGCGTGTCACGCGGCCTTGTGCGAGCCTGCGAGTTCGACGCGAACCGCGCCGAACATCTGCGCATGGATAACTTCGCCATGGCTCGCCTGGAGAACAATCGCTTCATCTACAATGACCGCTACGCCGCCGGTTTTCTCACCCCGCCCATCGGTGCGAACATGGCTCCGCGCAGCGCCAACTCCGTGCTCACCGAGATCGTCATCGACGGCCTTTTTCATCGCCTCGACCAGCCCGGCAAAGCCATCGGCATCAAATGGTCGAACTCCGCCAATGTGGACGAAAACTCCATTGAGGTCCTTCGCGTCCGCACCACGAATGCTCCGAAGGCCGACTTCCAGCGCGTGGTGGGAGCGCCGTGATTTGGGACAGCTACTTCTTCCCTTTGCCTTTGCCCTTTTTGCCGCCGCCTTTGCCAGCGTTGCCTTCCATCAGATCGGGTAGCGGAAGGTAGTCCCAGTCGAGGATCATCTTTTCGGCGAGGGCGGCGCGGAGTTCGCGCTCGGTGGTGGCAAGCTCGGGTTTGCCGCTGAGGTTGTGAAGCTCGGCGGGGTCGGCTTCGAGGTCGTAGAGTTCATAGACGGGGCGCGGTGTGGTGTGGTGAAGTAGGTGGCGACCATGCCGGGCGGGAGTTTGCCGGCGGCATTGGCCTCCTGCATTTGCTTCCATGCTGCTCCACCGGCGGAATCGACAGGCGAATACGGAATCCAAGGTGTGCAGTTATAGATGAACTTGAAGCGATCGCTGCGCACGGCGCGGACGAGGTCGTAGCCCGCATTGGTCATGTCTGCCTGCACCGGCGCGGAGCCGTGCGGGCCGCGTTCGACGAAGATGTGTTTCCGCGGCACATGCTGCTCGCCTTTGAGAAGCGGGAGGAAGCTCACGCCGCTCATTTTGGGGCCGGGTGCGAGTCCAGCGGCATCGAGCAGCGTCGGCGCGAGGTCTTCGCCGCTGATGAGGGCACGCGAATCGCCGCCGGGCTTCACGACGCCGGGCCAGCGGACGAGGAAGGGCACGTTCGATCCCGGATCGTAGAGCGAGCCTTTGCCGTGCGGCATCGCCATGCCGTTGTCGCCGCAGAAGACGATGAGCGTGCTGTCCATGAGACCGCGTTTTTTGAGAACATCAAGCACGCCCGCGACGGTGCGATCCACGCGGTTTACTTCGGCGCAGTAGTCGGCGAGCTGCTCCCGCACGCCGGGCAGATCAGGCAGGTGTGGTGGCAGCTTGAGCGAGGCGGGATCTGGGCGGAACTCGGCGGGGGCGTTCCAGGCATGATGTGGATCACTGAAGTTCGCCCACATGAAGAAGGGCTTATCAGCAGGCTTCTTGTCGAGAAACGCGGCCACTTGTCCAGCCACTTCGTTGTCAGGACAACCGTTCAACGAGTCCACTCGGTCGATGAAGGTTTTCAACTCATGCTCCTGGAAGACTTTTGCCGTCGCCGCACCAGTCTTGTTGGAGC
>JBEBGU010000527.1:0-3909 GCA_040081325.1 Prosthecobacter sp. | reverse complement strand
CGACCTCACAGGCCGTCGAGGGGCGCATCAAGAAGCTGGTGAAGGACTACAAAAGCAAAGGTCTGCAACTCGTGGCGATCAATCCCAATGATCCGGCGGCACTGCGAGCCGATGAGCTGGGATACTCCATCTACAACGACAGCTTCCCCGAGATGAAGCGCCACGCCAAGGAGCAGGAATTCACCTTCCCCTACCTCTATGATGGCGAGACGCAGAAGACCACGCTCGCCTATGGCGGCTTGGCCACGCCGCACGTTTTGATTTTCGATAAAGAGCGCAAACTCCGATATCAGGGTCGGCTCGATGACTCGCGCTATGCGGATGAAAGCACGGTGACTTCACCCGATGCGCGCAACGCCATCGATGCGCTGCTAGCGGGCAAGCCGGTGCCCGTGGAAGTCACAAAACCGCATGGCTGCTCGACGAAGTGGATCGACAAGCGCGCCCAAGTCACCGCCGATAACGAGAAGTGGGAGAAGGGTGAAGTCGATGTGGAACTGATCGATGCCAAAGGCGTGGCGGCACTGCGCAAGAATGACACGAACAAGGTGCGCATGTTCAACGTCTGGGCCACTTGGTGCGGGCCGTGTGTGAAGGAGTTTCCTGAACTCGTCGCCACCTCACGGAAGTTTGGCCTGCGGGAGTTCGAGTTCATCAGCATCAGTCTCGATTCACCAGAGACCATCGGTGAAGTGAAGGCTTTTCTGGAGAAACATAACGCCATCGTGCCGGATAAAATCAAGCCCTCGCTGAAGGCCGAAGGACGCAAAGGCAATGCGTATGTTTTTAACGAATCAAACACCGATGGCCTGATCCAAGCACTCGATCCTGAGTGGCCCGGCCCGATCCCTCACACGATCGTCGTCGCGCCCGGCGGCGAGGTCATCTTCCGCCACAATGGCATCGTCGATGGTGATGAACTGCGTGCGAAGATCCTAGAGAAGATGGGCCGTTTCTTTGTGCCCGAAAAAACCACACCATGAGACTGCTCCTCACCCTTGCTTTGATCACCCTCACCGCTTCCGCGCAGGAAGCGGTGAACCCGAACCAACTCTTCCGCGAAGGCGTGCAGGCGTTCTATGAGGCGAAACCGAAAGAGTCGGTGGCGGCTTTTGATAAGCTGATCGCAATCGCCCCAGAGTCGAAGCCGCAGCTCTGGCAGCGCGGGCTGTCACTCTACTATGCGGGCGACTACAAAGCCGGGCGTGAGCAGTTTGAAACGCATCAAACGGTGAACACGGCGGATGTAGAAAATGCGGCGTGGCACTTCATCTGCGTGGCACGCGCCGAGAGTGTGGAGGCGGCACGAAAGGCGCTGATTCCTATCGAAGGCGACACGCGCGTGCCGATGAAGCAAGTGCATGAACTCTTTGCTGGTAAAGGCACGGTCGAAGATGTGCTCAAAGCGGCTGAGTCTGGCGAAGGCGAATCCTTGAAGGATCACCGCTGCTACGCGCACCTCTATCTAGGTCTCTACTTTGAAGCGCTCGGTGATGCCGCGAAGGCGAAAGAGCACATGCTCAAAGCGGCCAAAGATTATCAGATGGATCACTACATGGGCAAGTGCGCCCAGGTGCATGTGAAAGTGCGCGGCTGGTGAGCGGTGGTTAGAGAAGCTTCTTGCGCTTGAACCACCAGATGGGGATGAGGGCGGAGATGACGAGCACGCAGATGACTAGCGGATAGGCCCAGGGCTGCTTCAGCTCGGGCATGTGCTCGAAGTTCATGCCGTAGATGCTGGCGATGAGTGTCGGCGGCATGAAGAGCACGCTGGCGATGGTGAAGATCTTGATGATCTGATTCTGCTGGATGTTGATGAGGCCGAGCGTGGATTCGAGCAGGAATGTCATCTCCTGAGTCTGCTGATTCGTGTAGTCATCGAGTGACTTGACGTCGCGCATGACGCTTCGGAATTGGGCGGCCAGATCACCGCGCATCCAGGTGGCGGCGTTATTCAGGAAGAACTGCAACATGCGGTTCACGCTGAGCAGGCTTTCACGCAGATTGGCGACGAGAGCACTGCGGCGACCAAGCGTTTTAACAACATCCGCCAGATCTTTTTCCACAGCGGCATTGGCACGATGTGGATCGAGACGGAAAACATCACGACCGACTTTTTTCAAATCAGATTCGACGGTCTGCAACGCATCCGCAATGCGGGCGACGATCAACTCACAGAGCTGGAGAAAAACCGCGTCGCTCGACATGGGACAGGTGCAGTGTTTTTTCACCTGATCGGCCAGCACGCGAAAAGCCATGGGGTCAGCATAACGAACGGTGGTGAGGCAGTCCTGGGCGAGCACGAATGAGATGGCGGTGGTATCTGGATCGGGCGTGTCGAGGCCGACCGGAATCCATGCGGTCATGTAGAGCGCGCCTTTCTCCATGTAGAGTCGGCTGGACTCTTCGATCTCCTGCATTTCTTCACGCGTGGGCAGGGAGTATTCGAGCCAGCTTTCGGCCTCCAGCTCTTCGGAGCGTGAGGGATTCAGCAGGTCGAGGTAAACGAGATTGTCCGGGAAAGGACGGATCTTTTCGTCATTCCAGTCAATGAGCTGGCCTTGTGATGTGATGAGTCGGACCATGCGGGAGGGAACGCGATTGTAGCGGCGATGCTCAGGTGTGCCATTGAAAAGGCGAATCGGTCCGTCATAGTGCGGGCATTGATGCTAGATACTTGGAAAGTGCTCTCAATCGCTGCTTAGTCTCGTGGCGAAGAACTATCAGCATGATAGGTTCGAGAAGCCATCGAAGCCATCGTGGGCGTGCTCGGAAAGTAAACTTGTAGGTACTGCTGGAACCGCCGGAGAAATCCTGATGACGAATACTCGCTGCAAATGACTCAAAAAACAGAGGTCGATTGATCATGTTTACGGCGGCAATCACTCCGCGTGTGAATGTCAGGTAAATAGTCTCAATGCCAATGATGCCGAAAAGCGGCCGCCCAACACATAATGTAGTGGCACCAGTCGCAGCGATAGTGTGCCCTCCGGTGAATCGAGCGACCCGAAGAAGTGTGTCCCACTCGAGTCGCCGTGTGTAATCATGAAGCAGATCAAATACGACGACGGAACAGCATGGCATCTTTTCTGTGATTATTGCTGTTGGCACGGGGCGAGTTAGTTGGTTGGGCGATGGCAGCCCCACTAGTGGGAGCTAACGTTGAACGCAGGATTGGTGTTAAAATTACGTGGGGTCATCTTGGTTCATTCGGAGCTGTCCATCGTTGTCTGACGGGTAGAACGTCCACGCCAAATGTATGTGCAAGCTAGGCATTCTTGTGAGTGTGTCAGATGAGAGGCGGTCCTGTGTGCGGTGCCGGGAAATGGATGCTTCGTAACCGAGATCAATCACCCTCTCACGGGACGAATCCCAGAGTGCTCGACTAGCTGGTGACAGGCTCTCGATAAGACTGCAAAAAGCCAAGATCAATGAATCCGGAGACTTTGTTTCAGGATCATGGTCGATCTCGTAGCGCGCCATGAATGGCAGGTTGTCTGTGAAGAGGCCACCGTGAAGGAGGAGAGCTCTCTCGCCAATCTCGTCGATCAGTGGCTGCAAATCCTGATCGCTGAAAATGTCGAGGTCCGCGTTCAGAAATGGGCTGGCATGGTAATGGACTCGACTGGCTTGGACTTGTGGCGAGGGACTCTGTTGCTTGGGCGAACGTCGAGGTGTAGCAACGGCACCGGGAGCGCCACTCCGCAACAGGGTTAAGGGTTGTAATCAAGAAGGTCATTTCGACTCGGGGCGGGTAGCCGGTTGTACACCACCGTCTTGTTCTGCTTTCGGCGATATCCAGTGTCCGGCTTCGAAAGACAAAACGAGATCCCTCACTCGAAGTTCCTCATGGCCTCGATCTGGTAAAAATCTGTAGATCCAGCCCAAAGCGAAATATGCCCCCGCAAG
>JBEBGU010000526.1:0-3916 GCA_040081325.1 Prosthecobacter sp. | reverse complement strand
GAAGGAAGCCTTCAAAGTCACCGATCAGGCCCTCTGGCAGGTTTGGCAGGCCATCAAAGAGGCGGGCATTGCTGACACGAGCGTCATGATCATTAGCGCAGATCACGGTGGCCATGAGAAAACTCACGGACTCGACATCCCCGACGACATGAACATTCCATGGATTGCTTGGGGCAGGGGAGTGAAGAAAAACTCAGTCATCACCGCACCCGTGACGACCTATGACAGCGCTGCCACCGCGCTCTGGTTGCTTGATGTCCCATTGCCTGCCGAGTTCGATGGCAAGCCAGTGACCTCAGCTTTTGAATGATGAGGTCGCGTGGTCGCCACGACCGCACTCAGTTCTCAGTGTACTTGCCTAGCGCGCGGAACTTTTGATAGCGCTGCTCCAGGAGCTGAGCGGTTGGTAGCTTCTCCAATTCACTGATGGCATTGAGCACTGCATCTTTCAGAGATGTTGCAGCGACCTCATGATCATTGTGCGCTCCGCCAAAAGGCTCTGGGACAATGCCGTCGATGATGCCGAGTTTGCTCAGATCCTGCGCACTCAGTTTCAGCGCTGCGGCTGCCTCAGGCGCGTGTTCTCGATGTTTCCACAAGATGGCGGCGCAGCCTTCCGGGCTAATGACGCTGTAATAGGCGTTTTCCATCATCAGAACGCGGTCGGCGATACCAATGCCAAGCGCTCCACCTGATCCACCTTCACCGATGACAATCGCCACGACAGGAGTGCGCAGTGTCATCATTTCACGCAGATTGAAGGCGATGGCTTCGGCAATATTTCTTTCCTCTGCGCCGATGCCTGGGAACGCTCCAGGTGTATCAATCAAGGTCACGATCGGTAGGCCAAATTTCTCCGCCATGCGCATGACGCGCAGTGCTTTGCGGTAGCCTTCAGGGTGAGCACTGCCAAAGTTGCGCAGCAGATTTTCTTTCGTATCACGGCCCTTCTGGTGACCGATGACGACGACCTTCTTTCCACCCCACATGGCAAAGCCGGCTGGCATGGCGTGATCGTCACCGATGTGGCGATCACCGTGGACCTCGATGAATTCGTCACAGCAATGCTTCACGTAATCCAGCATGAATGGCCGGTTGATGTGGCGGGAGATTTGCACGCGCTGCCAGGGGTTGAGATTGGTGTGGATGTCCCGCAGTAAGGTGTCTGCCTTCTTTTCTAACTCGGTGATCTGATTGGCGAGCTTGTCACTGGGCTTGCTAGCCAGTTTCTTTTTCGCCTCCTCGATCTCTTCACGCAGTTTGACGACGGGTTTCTCGAATTCCAAGACTTGTTTCATAACTTAAAAAGGGTGAGCGGTTGAGGCTAGCGGACGAAGTAGAGTTTTGAGCCGTTGCGCACCAGCGCAAATAGTTCTTCAAGGTCTGAGCGATCTAAAAAAACACCGGACTCCTGCACCACAGTCTCCACCAAAGCACCGGCAGGTGGGGGCGTCGCCGCAGGATCAGGCACAGGGATGGCTTTTGCAGCAGGTGGCGTGCGCAGAACGATACCTGTACGGCTAGCTGGCAGCCATTTCTCTGCATCGACATAGCGTGGATCGGTGGAGAGCACTGACTTGCCATCAGCCACTGCTGACTTGCCTTTGATCTCCATTTCAGCCGGGGCTTTCATGCCTGAAGGCACGCGGATGTCTGTAGCGAGGTACTCTTTAAAGAAGTACTCCTTTTCCCCGACCTTTCGCCGCAGCGTCACGGTCTTGTCTGAGATGTCCACGACGATGGAAAAATCGAGCGGCTGTAGCGTGAGATGATCACCCGGCTGGAGCGTGATACCCATGAGACCGTTTAAGCGCACGATCATGTCCATATTCGTGCCCTGCTTTGAGGCGATCAGCGCCAGCGAATCCCCCGGCTGCACGATGTAGTCCCTCTTACCGGCTTTGTTTTTGAGTGAGTAAAGTTCATCGAGATTGATCTCACCGATGATCCGCTTGGCCTCGGCACAGGTCGCTGAATCAGGGAACTGCAAAAGCATTTTGTAGAGCATTTCACGGCCTTCACTGATCTTGTTTTCTTGGATCTGCGTGACTGCCAGATCGAAGCGTTTCGCACCAGGATCAATGCGCGGCATGTTCGTCTTCTTCAGGCCCGCCATCTCTGCCTGAATCAACTTCTCAGGCTTCAACACCTTGTCATAGATGTAATAGGCCGTCGCCATACATCCGAGCGTGATGCCCAGAACAATCAGGAAGAGCAGAAGTTTGAGTTGGGTCTTGGCCATTGTCGGTCAGCTCAAAACGAGACGATCAGCCGAGAAGCCCGCGTCTCTTGAAGTCGAATAGGTTAATCTTCTGCGACTTCTCGATCATCTCGACCGTGAACTTCAGCAGGCTGATTTCCCAGGTTTCATCCACGCCTGTAATCACCGCACGCATCGGATTCCCTGAGACGCGGATTGCCTCCAGCAGCTTGTCGCAGACCTGCTCGATCGGCTCATGGATAATCTCTTCCTGCATGTCTCCCACCTTGAAACGAAAGCCGTATTTCAGAATGGCTAGCTTGTGCAGATTTTGGCGCAGAAACTCACCAAACGCATGTCCCTGAGGGCCGAAGCCATCAAAGTCAAAGTCCGCGACAGACTCAGGGTCAGGACGCAGGATCATGGGTTTTTCCGCCGTGATCTGGCCAATGCGGACACGCGTGGTGTTCACCTGATCCATGGGTTCGGTCACGAGCTGAAACTCAAATTGGGTGCTGCCAAAGGTGTCGATGCGGCGGTCCGGCTCATGGATCACCTGCGTGTTCTCCACGGCGTATTGGATGTCAAATTCACTGGGCATGTTAGGAGCGCGAGGCTAGGCGGGATGGGGGAGGTAGCCAGCGTTTTTTAATGGGGGATTTACTCCACGATCCGAGCCTTCCATTCGTCGGAGTTGCCCTTCAGTTCCGGCGCATACATCGCCTCGACCTTGGTCGGCAGGGCGCTGAAGCGGCCGGGGATCTCGGCTTTGACTCGGTAGCTGAGGTTGTGGGTGCCTCGGGGCAGGCGCTCGGCAAAGAAGGCCACCTTCTCGTCGCGGAATTCCTTGTAGCTCGCCAAACCCTCGTAGCTCCAACCACTCTGCACCTCCACGGGCTCGAATCCGGCGGGCTTCATGTCTTCGATCAGCACGTACTCGTAATCGTTCTTGCTCTCGATGCTCAGTTCCACCTCGATGAGGTCGCCGCTCTTGATTGGCGCATCCGTGGCGATCTCTTCGCGGCGATATTTCAGCCCCCGCTGAGTCACGACTTGGCCTCGTGATCCCGCGACTTGCTGGTCGGGCTTCTCTTCGATCAGCTTGTAGAACTTCCGCCGCGCCTTCACCTCCAGCCCGGCGGCGGGGATCATGTCTTCTTTGGAAAACACGGTCAGGTAGGCATTCGCGTAGAGCGGGGATTCGCCAAGCTTGCGCAGCTCGATCGTGTGCTCGCCGGTGGTCAATGCGTCGGCTTCGAGGACAAAGCTGCCGTTGAAGGTGAAAAGGTTCTCCTTCGTGATCTCCACCTTCGTCTGCGACTTGCCATCGACGAGCAACTCCACCGTCTGCTGCGGCTTCGATTCGCCGCTGGCCTTCATGAACTCCGCCAGCGATTCGATCACCGCAGCCGTGTCCTTCGTGCTGTTCCAGTAGGTGCCATTGCGGCGATTGTTGAGCAGGTATTTGGCGATGCGTGCCGCTGTCTCGCCCTTCGGCTCCGCCGTCACGAGCAAGCGCAGGAAAGCCGCCTGCGTTTCGATGGCATCATCCCACCAATACCACCAGCCGCCCTGCGGCAGTTCGAGCCAGGCGGTTTGGTTTTCGTCGTCCTGTTTCAGGAACTGCCGCACGTTGCGCAGGCACATGTCGCGTCGTTCTTTTTCACCCACGGCATGGCAGGCGAGCCCGAGCAGGCAGAGGTTGTAGCGCGAGAG
>JBEBGU010000525.1:0-3939 GCA_040081325.1 Prosthecobacter sp. | reverse complement strand
CATGACACGCCTTCTATTCGCTTGCCTCCTGCTTGCCAACGCCTCCGCTGCCGAACTTTCAGTCACCTCTTATCCGACGATTCAAGAGGCACTGAATGCGAATCCGAACCGCATGTTGTTTGTTCCGGCGGGTGATTATTCGATCACTGAGAAGATTCGTATTCGTGGTGAGCGCAGCGGCTTGATGGGGCCGGGCCGCATCATCCAGCAAAGTGCGGACCAGCCGATCATCGAGATCGAAAATGCCAATGGCGCAGAGATTCGTGACCTGACGCTCACGCGACCGGAAGGGAAGATGGAGTCCCGCAATGAAGGAATCATTGCCATCAAATGCCGCGATCTTGTCATCGAAAATGTGCGCGTGATCGACAACCGCAGTGCTGCCGGAGCGATCACGCTGCGTGACAGCCAGAATTGCCGCATCAGCCGCTGTTTGGTGCGGAACTACATGCGACTGAGCGTGGATGACCGCACAGCAAATAAAGACCTAGGCTACGCCTTCAACTGCACCGACGGCACAGGCATCAGCGTGAGCTACAGCACCGGCACTCTGATCGAAAGCAATCGAGTCGTTGAGGACAACATGATGCCGACACCGGAACTGAAGGCGAAGCACAAGCTGGGTGACTGGATCAAAAAAAACGCGGAGAAAGGTAGCATCGTCAACCAGGCAACCTGGGATCTGAACTATACGGACGCTTGGCAACAAGGCTCCGGCATCATCGTCACCGCGCCGGAGGTGAGCGACCTCACACGCATCATCGGTAATCACATTGAAAACGCCGCGCAGGGCATCGACCTGCATTCGGATCACGTCATCGTTTCAAACAACGTCGTCGTGAACTCCTTCATGGGCATGAAGGCCATGCATGGCTCGCGCAATGTGATCATCACAGGTAATCAGTTCGTCAAAAACTGCCTCTGGGCCATCGGCCTCATGCCTGGTGCGGCGGCGAATGCTGGGAACGCGGATGGCGGATCGATCATCGCCAATAACATCATCTCCGACTTCGGTCATGGTGATGCGCACTGGATCTGGGGCGATGAACGCTCGCCCTTCAAGTTCGACACCGGTCAGCAGCCCGATGACCCGCCACTTACCGACGTCATCGTGCAGGGCAACATCGTCCACAGCATCGGCAAACCGCGCTACAAGTACGCCGTCATCATCCCCGGCGGCCCGAACACACCGCGTGGCATGCATTTTTCCAACAACCTCTTCCACCCAGGCACACAAGGCGTGGCCAACACCGAGTTGCCGCATTGACGCTGCGGGCGAAAGCTCCCAAGATCGCGGCTGATGTCCTACCGCACCACGCCCGCCCAGCTTACCACGATGCCGCCCGGCATCCCATACATCATCGGCAATGAGCTAGCAGAGCGCTTTAGCTTCTACGGGATGCGGACGATCCTCACGATCTTCATGACGACTGCTTTGGTGACGCATGAGGGAGCCAAGGATGTTATGAGCGATCCTGAGGCGGCAAAATGGTTCCACATATATGTCGGCGCTGTCTATTTAACGCCACTGATCGGCGGGATGCTGGCCGATCTTTGGCTGGGCAAATACCGCACCATTATCTGCCTGTCACTGCTCTACTGTGTGGGGCATCTCATTCTGGCCCTGGATCAAACTCGGCAGGGACTGTTTCTGGGACTCTCCTGCGTCGCTCTCGGCGCGGGCGGCATCAAGCCCTGCGTGGCCTCCCATGTCGGAGATCAGTTTGGTTCCAGCAATTCACACCTGCTGCCGCGCATGTACAACTGGTTCTACTTTGCGATCAATTTTGGCTCCTTCTTCTCCACCTTGCTGACTCCGTGGTTGATGAAACATTATGGCCCACATATCGCCTTTGGCGTGCCTGGGATTTTTATGCTCGTCGCCACCCTTTTGTTTTGGATGGGACGAAATAAATTTGCCCACATTCCTCCGCAACCGCTCGTCTTCTGGCAGGAACTGACGCGACCTGACGTACTGCGCTCCATCTCAGGCCTAGCGATGATCTACATCTTCATCGCCATGTTCTGGAGTCTGTTTGATCAGACCGCCTCTCGCTGGGTCACGCAGGCCACTCACATGGATCTGAATGTCTTGGGTGTGAAAGTGCTAGCGGATCAGATTCAGTCAGCCAATCCCTTGTTTGTGATGGGCCTGATTCCCCTCTTCTCACTCGTCGTTTATCCCATGGTCGGTCGTTTCGTCACGCTCACGCCTTTGCGGAAGATTTGTGCGGGCTTCGGCGTTGCTGCAGTGTCATTCATCATTCCAGCCATGGTCGAGTCATGGATCACCGCTGGGGAGACACCCACCATCTGGTGGCAGATCCTTGCCCATTTCCTGATCACATGCGCCGAAATCATGGTCTCCATCACCGCGCTGGAGTTCAGTTACACGCAGGCTCCTGCGCGGCTAAAGTCCTTCATCATGGGCCTCTTCTACGCCAGTGTATTTCTCGGCAATCTCTTCACCTCACTGGTCAATGCCTCGATCGAAAAAGCCGGGCTATCGAGCGCCCTGAATGGCTCGGCCTACTACTGGTTCTTCGTGCAGTGCATGGCTGTTACAACCGTGCTGTTTGTCTTCGTCGCCATGTTTTATAAAGGCCGGACCTACCTTCAGGGTGACGATGCTGAGCCGTGCACGCCTGAGATTCATTGAAGCTTACTGAACACACTGCGAATCTGCTCCACGGTGCCGATGGCGAGCACGACTTCGTATTCAAAAATAATCCCAGGTTTGAGGGCAAAAGTTTGCAGTGGGGCGGCGTAGCTCACGTCCCCCCGGTTGCCTTCGCGGACGCGATAACAGGTGGCTTCTTTGGCGTGCGGACACCAGAGACCGAGACCGCTGTCCTTGGCATCCACCCAGGCAAGCCAAGGCTCGGCAAAGTGGATCATTTCATTGGGAAAACCGGGCTGCTTGCGAGTGAGTTGTTGCTCAGTATTCACAAAAACCAACGTATCGAGCGCTGGCTTCACAAACAGCGCTGGCAACTCCTGGTGATAGGCTGCGTGCTGCTTTTCACCGCTATAAGTCATCTTGAATTTCAAGCGCGCGAGGCCGCCCTCAAGACGCAGCCATTGCTCCATCGTTACCTCTTTGATAAGCGTCCCTGTGGCCCAATGACGCGGCTGGATCTTCGCATAAAGCTCGTCTTTCTCTTCGCGTGATTCGAGCACGACGGCAGACTCGTTTTTCCATGAGCCGCCCTGCACGGGATTGTAGCGCCAAGGCTTGCCATTCCAGTCGCTGCCATCCTTGTCGCCATAATACGACTGCTGGAGGTAGCGGCCCACGTCATAGGCGTTGAGAAGATTGTCCGAGGAGTGCGAGTGCGAAAACCAACCCACGCAAGCACCTGCGCTGAGGTTCACGCCAAGTCGAACTTTACCGTTGTCGAGATAGATCCACTTCTCGGCTGCCTGTGCCGTGGTGAATGAGAGAAGGATGAGGTAGAGGCAGCGAAAAATCATGGCATCACGAACTGGGCAGATTAGGGGCGGAAAAGGTGTACGTGCCTGAGAATCTATCCGCATCGCAAGTATGCACCTGAAGCGCCATTAGGCGCAAGACGTTCGTGCGCTGACTGCCGGAAGACGACGGTGAGCTGAGACTGGACATAAAAGGGATTCAATCTAGGGCACTCCCGAAAACACTTTTCACGACACCAGACTTCCGCCTGCGAAAGTCATTTTGAAGTTACTCCAGTGAGTTCAACGGCCAATTTGTCTTCACCACGCCGACCCGCTTGTACTAGGACAGGAAGTGGTGTCCTCTGTAACTCCTTCAGAGTGTTTGGATCACAGCAGATTTGACCGAGAAAAACCCGCTGAAGACTGCCTCACTGCGTGGCGAACTTCGTCAGTAGTCCGCGCTTCCGAGTCAGGTTCAGAATCCAAACGTAGAGCCAGCCGGCGAGGGCGAGGTAGAGGAGATTC
>JBEBGU010000034.1:0-14793 GCA_040081325.1 Prosthecobacter sp. | reverse complement strand
AATCGTCGTCCGCTTGGCTCGATACATAAGTGCCATAGCTTATAGCTACGACACTTGCAGACTATGACAGACTCACGGTGCTATGGATGACGGATACGGAAGTTTCAACATGCGGTGGCGGGGTTGTTCACGGAACGGGAGGGAAGCTGGAATCAGCCGATCTTTCTTGTGCGGGTGTCCACCGCTGGAACTGAGTGGAAGGAGGTGCCGCGGGGATGGCTTTCGCGGTCCATGCAGGCTGGGTATCGGAACCGGATGGACCGTCTGCTGCCCATGATCCGGCGCAGCCGTGGTGCGGAGCGGCTGATGGGGCGGTTGGGGGAGTTTGTGGCGCAGCAGGTGGCTCTCTCTGAACCCGGCTGGGGAGCGGTGACGGAGGTGCGGATCATGAACACGAACTGGCCCAGCAAGCTGCCTGAAATGATGCAGCCTGCTGACCGGTGGCAGTTGCTGCCGTTTGATCTGGTGGACCCTGCCCGTATCTCTGAAGTAGCGCTGATGAAACTGAAGGATGAGCGGGCCGTGGCGGTGCAGATCGGCACGAGTGGAAAGTCTGGTCTTTCTCGCCAAAAGCCAGGTACACCACGCCAGGCAGTTCGGACGGTCTCTGGAAGTTCACCTTTGAACCGTCATAGTTCTCCCCACACTCTGGTGCCTCCGTCGCAAGGCTCAGTGCCGGGGCGACCCACGCCCACCAGCAGTCCGGTGATGCCATCGCAACGTCCGTCAGGGAATGGGGCGTCACCACTCTTGCGCCGCTCACCCTCGCCCATTCGCGTGGCTCCGTCATCGCCAGCCCCCAACGTGCCGCCACGGTCCGCTCCTCCGCCATGAAGAGGAAACGAGCCGCCATCAGTCAAGATGTATCTGAGGCAAAAGTCGGAAAGAAGTTTTGGACGGACTTCATAACGGCACCTGTCGAGGCGCTGCCACTGCGGATTTTCGAGATTGCCTTTGCCATCAGTTATCTGCTGCGCATGACGCGCAACTTCCCGGTGGCGGAGTGGCTGACTGAGGAGGGCTTTCATCTCACGAACGCGGAGTGGCAGGCGCTGGGTTATCCGGCCTCGTTCCCGCTGTTGCCACTCTGGGGGGCGTATGTGTATCTGGCGCTCACGGTGGGTGCAGTGGTCTGCCTGGCCTTTTCACTGCGCTGGCGGCGTGCAGCGGTGGCGCTGCTCTTTTTCAGCGCGCTGTATGCCCAGGGTGTGGATTATCTGTCCGCCACTTCGGCCAACAAACAATACATCGCCGTCTTTGCCATGCTGATGACCGGTCCTGGGATCTGGCTGAATGCTGCCACGGGGCGCTGGATGGTGTCTGCCGCGATGGTGCGGGTGCTGCAAGCCACGCTGCTGACGATCTACTTTGCCGCCGGATGGGCGAAGTGTTTTGCCGGTGACTGGCTGACACACACGGATGTGCTCTTCACTCAGCTCCAAGGAATTCACCGCAATGAACTGGCGGCCTGGGCGCTGCGCACGCTGCCCATGTGGGCCTGGACCGCGCAGCAGTATGTGGCACTTGGTTTTGAACTCGCCGCTCCCGTGCTGATCGGCTGGCGCAGGCTGCGACCGGTGGGTTTTGTTCTTGGCATCGGCATGCATCTCATGATCGCCCTGCTGATGGAGAATCTGATCTACTTCAGCCTGACCATGTGGACGTACTATGTGCTGTTTGTCCCGGCGGGACAGTGGCGGCGGCTTTGGAGCGTGAAAGTGTGAGGATCAAATCCGGGGCGTGCAGACCCTTTTCGGCATCGTGTCGAAACCAAGGTGATTGCCAAGTTGTGGCAAAGCGGTTGCGCAGGGGCTGTGGCATGGCTAAACGCTGCGCATGATTCCCACCACACCGCGCCTCGGCATGTTGATCGTCGTCTCCGGCCCCTCAGGCACTGGGAAGACCACTCTCTGCCGCAAAGTCTGCGATGGCGAAAAGGCGGTGTTCTCTGTCTCCTGCACCACGCGCCCGCCGCGCCCAGGGGAGGTGGATGGGAAGGACTACTTTTTCCTCGATGAAGCTGATTTCCTGGCGCGCGTGGATCGTGGTGAGCTGTTTGAATATGCCCGAGTTCACAATCGCTGGTACGGCACGCTGAAGAGCTACGTCTTTGAAAACCTGCGCCGTGGGGTGGACGTGTTTATGGACATCGACGTTCAGGGCGCGATCCAGGTGCGCGGCTGTGAGGATGATCTGGTCCGCCGCTGCCTGACGGACATCTTCGTCATGCCGCCGAGTCTGAATGAACTGCGCAACCGCCTCTCTGGCCGCGCGACTGAGAGTGACGAGGCGCTTGAGCTACGCATGAAAAATGCTGAGGCCGAGATGCAACACTGGCGTGACTACCGCTACTGCCTGATCAGCGACACACGGGAGAGTGATGAGGCGCGCTTCAAAAGCCTGATCGAAGCCGAGCGGTTACGGAGCAGTCTTTACGAACTTTGAAGCCGTTCTTTTGAACGGCCCTCTTGTTTCACAACTTCAAGGCATGGCTTGATTCCTTTCCAGGAACACTGCATCTTTCTGGCCGCACTGGTCTGAAACTGCTGCGGATCAACCCACCATGACAACCAACCCAGGCCGCGCCGCATGAGTCTGCCAGAGATTGCCGGACACGAATTACTGGACTTGATCGGCAGTGGCCGATGTGGGGCCGTCTATCGAGCCAACGCCAGCGGCAAGGCCCGCGCGGTGAAGGTCTTCTCCTCCATGGCCATCAACCGGAAGTCGCTGAGCACAGCCATTCGCGCCATGCAGCAGATGCCGCATCATCGGGGCGTACTAGCGGTAGAGGATTTTAATTTCGACAAAAGTCCCTACTACATGGCCACGCCACTGGTGGGTGTGATGACGAAGGACAGTCAAGGCCGCAGGCAATGGCAGACACCCACTCTCGAAACCGTCTGCCATGGTCTGCCGACAGATAAAGCCTGGGGATTTATCTACCACATCGCCGACGCATTGGCTTGGCTGCACAGGTATGGCATTCCGCATGGGAATCTACGCCCGTGCAATGTGCTGCTCGAAGATGATGCCGAGTCGAGCATTCGCCTCACCGACATCGCTCAGGGTTGGGTCGGCGGCATCCATCATCTGGAACTCACGGATCACTTTGTGCATCTCTGCCCGGAGCAGGCAGAGAATCCAGACGGCGTCTTTGCCGGTTATGGTCCGTCTTGGGATGTGTATGCCTTTGGCGTGCTGTCTTATCGTCTGCTCACAGGCAGGCTGCCGCGCGCTGAAAAAGCATGGGCAGATCAGGTCGCCCTCGTGCAGCAAAAAGCGGCCTCTGGTTTAGCCTATGGGATCGATAGCGCCGCACTGCTGGTGGCCGTGCGCGGTCAGCCAAAGATCGCCTGGCCCACGCCCGTGCAGTCCAAATGGGATGAGCGCCGGCGTAACATCATCGAACGCGCACTCGACCTAAACTCTGCGGCCCGCTGGTCAGATCTGCGGGAGGTCGTGCGCGAGTTTGAGGTGCTGGAGTCAGATTACCTGCTGGAAGAATCCCGCGAACAAACAGTGCAGGAGCGCAAGAAACAGGCACTGAAAGTCCGCACGCTTCAGACCATCGCCGCAGCGCTGCTCATCGGCCTTACCAGTGCCACGTTTTACGGGCTCTTTCAGTTAAGGCGAGCCCAAAAGGATGAAGTCATCATCGCTCAGGGAGACGTCGTTCTCGCTCAAGAGAAAAAGACCCGCGATGACAAGATCACCCTTGTCACCCAACAACGTGACACTGCGATCAATGAGAAGCTGACCGCAGACGCGAACCTGCAACACTCACAGAATGCGGTGGATCAATTCCTCACGCAGCTCCTCCAATCACCGACGAATAACCAACTCGATGTCGAATTTTCCAAAGGCCAGCTCAAGGACGCGCTCGGCTTTTGCATGGCTGGCCTGACTGGGCTGGAGGGAAACCCCGCCCTCGGAGTCGAGCGGCTCCGCGTCTATGGGAACATCGGCCAGATTCATCTGCGCCTGGGTGATTATGCGCAGGCCATGACCTACCTGCAAAAAGCTCGGGATCAGGCCGCGCAGTTACTGCAAAGCCAGAGCGGCTCAGCCCAGGCACCGCTTTATCAGCAATGGATGGGGCGCTACAGCTTACTGCTTTCAGACATTCATGATCACCGTGGTGAGCGTGAGGCCTCACTCGCTCTACTCAAAGGTGCCACGCAGGCACTGACAGATGGCTTGGCCGCTGATCCTAAAAACCGACTGGCACGCAATGAGTGTGCGCGTGCCTGGATGGAGTATGGCCGCCGCACACTGCAAACCGGTGACTTGGCTGAGTCAGAAAAGGCACTGGCAAAAGTCCCCGAAGTGCTCGATCCCAAAATCATCGGCGCGGACCTCATCCCTGATGAGAAGTTTCTCCTCGCTCGCTCTAAGTTTACCAAAGGCCAGGCCCAGCGTGAGGCAGGTCAGCTTCAGGATGCACTCACCACTTTAATCGATGCCGTCACCGAGATGGGGCAGCTCGTCATGGGTTCATCTCCGCGTAATCAAGAGCAGGCCTTGCTGCTCGCCGAGGCCTACACCGAACTTGCGGAACTCATCAGCAAGAGCATCGGAGCCAAAGAGGCGCTTGAAGCCCATCAGCAGGCCATCCCCATTCTCCTGGAGCTCAATCGCCTGCTTCCCGAGTGGGCAGACGTGAAGTATTTTCTCGCACGCAATTACGGTGACATTTCACTGCTCGATCGGGACGCTGGTAAGCCGGGTGATGCCGTGAAGAAAAAGCAGGACGCCATCGAGCTACTCAATGAAATCATCGCCGATGAAAAGGACAACGTTCGCTACGGTGTGCTGCTCGCGAAACTGCGCGGTGAGTATGCCGAACTCATGTCTGATATGGGCAAACCCAACTCCGCTCTGCCCATCGTCAAGCAAGCCGTCGAGGCCATGGAGACACTGCTAGCCAAAGAACCCAAGACCGCGATGACGCCAGAGCGCAAGCAGTGGCAGATCCAGCTCGCCCAGATGTATGGCGTGCTCGGCCACACCAGTCAGGCCATGACAAAGAAGGCCGATGCCAAAACCGCCTTCACCCAGGCCGCGCAGCTTTGGGAGACACTCGCCGCCGTGACCCCTGGAGATGAAGTCATCCAGCAAGGCCTGACGTGGACAAAGGACCGGCTAGCTAAGCTCAAGTAGCACACTCCTCAGATGGCCAAATCATCCTCCGCCAGTATCGTCGTTTTGGGTTCGCTCAATATCGACCTGATCACGCAGGTAGATCATTTGCCAGCGCCCGGAGAAACCGTCGCCGCTACGGGATTGGAAAAGCGCTTCGGTGGTAAAGGAGCCAACCAAGCCTTGGCTGCCACACGGCAAGGCGCACAGGTCACACTCATCGGCTGTCTGGGTGACGATCCTGATGGGCGCGACTACCGCAATCACCTGCGCCGTGAAGGCGTCAATTGCAGCTCGCTAAACACCGTGCGTGGTGGCACCGGCACCGCCTTCATCTCGGTGGATGCAAAAGGTGAAAATCAGATCGTCGTCATCCTCGGCGCAAACGCCGGACTGACGCCGCCATCCGTAAAAATGCAGCGCGCGCGCATCGCCGTGACGAAACTGCTGCTGCTCCAGCTTGAGCTCCCACTGGAGTCCGTTTTGGATGCCATCCACATCGCCAATGAAGCACGGGTGCCAGTTATTTTGAATGCCTCACCCGTCCGGGCTGATTTCCCTTGGGGGGAGGTCACCATCGACGTCCTCATTCTCAATGAAACTGAAACCGCCAGCGTCTTTGGCAGCGCCGATCCCGAGCAGTGGAAAGACAGCCTGAGCGCCAAACGCATCCGTCATCTCATCACCACACGCGGCGGCAAATCCACGCTCATTGTTAGCAAGACAGCCGTGCATGAAGTCCCCGCCCATCCCGTGACACCAGTCGATACCGTCGGTGCTGGCGACACCTTTGCGGGAGCCTTCGCCGCCTATTATGGTGAAGGCATCGCCATCGAAGAAGCCGTCCGCTGGGCCAATACCGCCGCCGCGTTATCCACGCTCAAATCCGGCGCTCAGGAAGGCGTGCCGCGCCGTGGTGATGTGCAGAGCGCGCTGACCGTCGCCGCTAATGCGACGTGATTCAGCAGCGTGCCGTAGCGCGGGCTTCATCCGTTTGGCTAGAGACCCACAGCAGGTAGCCAAGTACCAGCAGACCACCGAAACCCAACGTGAATCCCCAGGTGCGCAGATGCTCCAGCGGATAGATCACACGGTCGCCAATATCGGCCATCAAGCGCCAAGGGCGGGTCACAATGTCCCAGCTATTCCAGCGCAGAAAGCGGCCCAGATAAATGCCGAAACCCGTCAGGATCAGCGAACTCAAAGCAAAGCACCAACTGGCGATGCTGCCGTAGCGCAGCGACACCCAGTCCTGCATCCGCCGTAGTGATTGAAAGCCCATCCAGAGTGACACCAGTCCAAAGGATAGCAGCATCAGCAGATCCAGCCAGAACGGGGCATTGGACCGCTCACGCAGATGCATGAGATCAGTGAGTACATAGGGTGCATTGGGAAAGAAGAGCAGCCAGACAGGCACGACCATCACCGCCATCTTGGCCGAGCGGATGTAGGGCATCAGTAGGCTAAGACCCAAAGGAATCCCGGCTAGAAACAGATTCCAAATCATGAAGCGGAAGGAAAGTTCACCCGCCGCATGGAAACGCACCATCAACACACCGCAGCACCACGCACAGGCCAGACTGGAAAGAAGAATTAAACGCATGGCAACACGAGACAAGGCCGCAGCAGGTCGCGCTCAATCTCTGAGACGCTATCACCAGAAATTAAGACACCCTCACTGCGGTCCATATCCGCGCTGAAATGACCGGACTAAATTTGATCCAGCAAATGCTTGATCAGATCCGTCGAGGTCACGATGCCGACAAGCTTCGTGCCATGCACCACGGGGATGGAATGGAAATCACCTTTGGCTAGGATTTCGGCGGCATCACGCACACTTGCATTGTCTTCTAGTGTCACCGGGTTCTTCTGCATGAGCTGCTCGATGGTAAAAGTGTGATCAAGGGTCGCATCCACCGCACGCTGGTCGGCATTGAAGGTGTCGCCAAAGCTCACCCGCAGCATGTCCGACCAACTGATGATGCCCACGAGTTGATCACCATTCACGACTGGAATGTGATGAACGCCATGTTGGGTGGCCAGTTGGCGCACTTTCGAAACCGGGTCGCCGTGATGAACGGTGACCAAGTGAGTGCTCATGATTTTGGAGATAGGTTCGTGGCGCTTCATAGTATTGGTTGGGTGAAGCCACGACCTTCAGCCATCGCAGCCACCCAGGCTCTCCCTCGTTTGCTCATCACTGAGCGTGGCTTGCACCTGCGCGCATACAGACCGCCTTTGATGTTCCTGCAAATTCTCGATGCCGTTGGCTGGGATTAGTCGCTTCAATTTCGTGGAGCTGCTATACGACTACGTTCCACCCTCTTCGGATGCAGAGAGATCATATTTTCGAAATGCGCTGTCTCAGCACATGTTGAGCTTGTGAAGAGTCTTGCTGGCTGGCTAGATCGGCTCCTCACACTAAATTTAACATGCTCACCGATCTGCTGCTTCGAGACTTCCGCTGTTTTCAGGAGTGCCGCGTGACGCTGCATCCTGAGACGACGGTGTTCATCGGCAGAAATGCGCAGGGGAAGACCTCGATCATGGAGGCGGCCTGCGTACTGCTGCGGCTGCAATCGCCGAGGACAAGCAATCGACCTGAAATGATCCGGCTCGGTGCCACAACGATGCTGATCGAGGGTAGCCTCGGTGAGAAACGTCTCCGCTGTGCTCAATCGGCCACGGCGCGGCGACTCGCGCTCGATGGCTCCGTCTGCAGGCGCTCCGCTGAGTATCTGGAGGCTAGTGATCTCGTCGTATGGATGGATCACCGCGATATGAATCTGCTGCGTGGCGGCAGTGAGCATCGCCGCCGCTACCTCGACTTCGCCGCCAGTCAGATCTTCCCCGATTACCTCAAAGCCCTGCGCGGCTATGAACGTGCGGTGCGCGGTCGCAATCATGTGCTGAAACGCGATGCGGTGATCCAATGGCGGCAGGCTGATGCCTTTGCGAAAGTGATGGATGATTTTGCTCAGGTTCTGCGCGCCCGACGCGCTGAACTCGTCACCGCATTACAACCTCATGTACTGCGTGTTCATGCTGATCTGAGTGCGAACGCAGAGCAGTTGCTTCTGACCTACCGTCCAGGTTTTGCCGAAGGCAATCTGGCTGAGGAACTTCTCAGCCGACGTGAGGAAGAAAGTCGGAATCGACAGACAGCAGCGGGGCCGCATCGCGATGACCTGACACTCACGCTCAATGATCTGGATGCGACCACCTATGCCTCTGAAGGCCAGCAACGCAGCGCAGCGTTGTCCTTGAAGATTGCCCAGGCCTGTGTGCTTGAGGCCGCAGCAGGCAGACCCCCGCTGTTATTACTCGATGATGTCTTCGGTGAACTCGATGCTACACGCCGCCGCGCCTTGCTGCGATTGCTGCCTGCTGGCACGCAGAAGATCATCACCACCACGACACTGGACTGGGCATGCGAAGACCCTTTGAATGGATTGGTCTATGAGGTGGATGCGGCGACGATCAAACTGCATGCATCACCAACTGCCACCGATGTCTCGAGCCTCTGAGACATCGCGTAGGAAGCGGTAGCCTTCGATCGTTGCCTGATCAAAAGGGGGCAGCAGCGGGATAATTTCGCGCACATACTCACCACCGTCGATGTCTTCGAGTTTATCCAGTCTATCAAGGCAACCAGCGTCGATCTCCCACACCTCGCCGAGGATGCTGATACCGCCAACTTCATCCAGAACCATGCCTGGATAGCCGCCAAGATCATGCAACCGATAGCGCGGCTGAGTCATCGCCATGCTGACGAAATGCTGCCCTTCCATATAGCCATGATTGGAGTGGCTGCGCTTCAAGGTGCCATAGACAAAGATGAGCATGGAATTATGTCAGTAAGTCATCACGATCAGCCAACCACTGTGGCAGCGAAAAACGCTTTGCTTCGAGTTCGGTGGCACGAGTCATCACATAGGCTGGCATTTCTTCGGTGATCAGCACCTTCCCTGCCAGCCGAGCGGCCCAATAGGGCCAGAAGTCTGGTTGGATTCTCACTTGCTGCACGCTTCCCTGATGGAGAAAGCCGAGCTTGCCTCGGCGCTGTCCTGCGCCGGCGACTTTCACAGGCCCACGAATCACATCATGCAAAGCCGGGGCCGTGAAACAAAACGGGCCTTCCACAAGGTCCTCAGGCATCGCTAGTCGGCATCCAGGATGACCATTTTCAGCCAACGCTTGAGCGAGTGATCCATGAATGCGGCGATAACTCTCCAACGCTGACATTTCCGCCCAAGGATGGCTCGCCGGCACGATGACAGAATATGTGTAGTCCCCCTGATGAAACACCACGCCACCGCCTGTCCAGCGCCGCACGACAGGCCAGCCTGGCAGCGCTTCTTGGAGCTTTGGCAGACTCTGTGCATAGCCAATCGTCACAGTCGGCTGATCCCAGGTGTAGATGCGCAGCACCGGCAGTTCACTCTGCTCCAACCACGCCTGATCCACCGCCATGTTCATCGGCCCGGCATGGGTGCCGTCGAGATGCAGGATGAGTTGATCAAAGAATGGTTCGCCGAAGTCCACGCGAGAATGATGGCAAGACTGCCAGGGTTGTCATCGCAGATTCGAGACTTGACCCATGAGAAAGCGGTGTCGAAAATCTCAGTCGTGAGACTTTCACATCTTCATCTAGTTCTTCGTTGGATTGCAGCTTTGGCTCTTCTTTGGATAGTGGCGATTCTCGGAGGCATCTCGTTCATTTTTCTTCGTTCAGACATTCAATCTTTTCGTCCTAAACTCCCCGGCATCCGAGTGATGATCGACGAGCAACGGGCCGCTGTTGGTGAAGTTCCTGAGGCACTGGTTCGCTGTCTTTGTGCTGGTCCGCGATGGAGCACACCAGAATCTTCCGTCGTGAGAATGTTGCTCTCACAGTGCGGGTATCTGCAAACCACAAATGTAAGACGGATCATTCGAGAGCTTTGCTGGCTTGGATCTCTCAGATAGCATCTCACTGATCAGGAACGCCATCTCCTGGTCTGTTCATGGCTTCCTGACGGCAAAGGGAAAATGGGTGTCCATCACATCTCGGATCTACTGCATCACAAGCCCATCCAGGCACTGCCCGAACAGGAAATGGCAGAAATCGCCATGTTCAGCCGCAGCCCAGCACGCTTCTTGAGTGATCGGACACTGCTGGCAAAAGCTGCTGCTGAGTTGCTTGCAGACGCCAAGCAAACCTCTCCATGAGTGGGCCATAATTCTCTACAGCTTTGACATCTCTGACAAGATCACTGCGATGCACATTCTCTGACTGCTTTAACGATGTCCTCCTTGATCTCTTCCCAAATCACCTCTGTCAGGATCTCGTGCTCATCTTCATCTTCCACATCATCAAAGCAGATCGGTAATCATGAAGTTGATTTACACACCTCTCGGCAAAACCTCAACCACATCAGCGAGCACGCGGCCGCTGCCGTGGCGGAGTTCGTTGCAGCGACCGAAAAGAATCTGACCGCTGGTGGCTCCGAGGAGTTCGGCGAGACGGGCATCCACAGCGATGCGGAAGAAGCCGCGCGGGTGGCTGCTGTGCGGGACGTCGTGTTTTTCCAGGATGGTGCCAAAGGGCACGCGGCCTTCGATGACGAGCTTTTGCGCCTCTTCGGGCAGCAGATCGAGATGGATTCCGATGGCACCGAACTCGACGGGTTTGCCATCACTGCGACGGTTCAGCACGCTGGCGCGGACGAGGTAGTTGCCGATGCGGCCTTTGGCATGAACGTCGAGATCGATGTCACAGCCGTGGCCTTCGCGCAGGCGCGGGGTCATGTCGATGTCATGGACGAGCAGCCAGCGCTCATGCTCTGGCATATCCTCAGGCTGGACAAAGGTCACGCGCGGCCGCGCGCTGCCGAGTCCGTAAAAGAAGACGAGCGGGGCGAGATCGTCTTCTTGATTGCTTTCGTGGACCACGTCCTGGCGGGCGCGGCTACTATCAAGTGTAGCGGGCATACTGGCGATGCTGGGGCAGGAAGAAGTCGTGCAGCAAACGGTCCACCTGCAGCAGGCCGTCGCGCGTGAGGGTGATATCGTGATCGGTCAGGGAAGCAAAACCTTCCTTGGCGAGATACTCGAGTTGCGGCGCAAAGAATTGACGTGGGCTTTGGCCGAACTTCTTTTGGTAATAGTCAAAGGAGCTGTGACCCAGCTTCAGCTTCAGAATGAACTCACGCACAAAGCGCTCTTCTGCATTCGTCTGATAGGCACGGAAGATGGGCCGCTGACCTGCATCGATCGCCTGCATGTAGGGGCCGACATCGGACTGATTTTGATAGTGCACGCCGCCGAGATGGCCGAACGAAGCCACCCCGCAGCTCAGCAGATCGGCGCCTTCCCAGAGCGAATCCCGATAGACGAATTTAATGCGCTCAGGGTCTTTCACCACGGTGTAGGCGCTGGTCACGGTGTAGCCGGCTTTCACAAATTCATCAAAGGCATAGCTGACCCAGTCACGCTTCGTCTGCCAGTCGGCGACAGGCGCGGTGACTTTCCCCTCGGCCTTCATCTGCTGATACATGGTCGTGTTAAAAGGCACTTCCATTTGGTAGATCGTCACGGCATCTGGCCCGAGTGCGATACCCTTGGCGACGGTGTCTTTCCAGTTGGCCTCAGTCTCATTCATCATGCCGGAGATGAGGTCGATATTGATGTGCTCAAAGCCGAGTGTGCGGGCGAAGCGATACGCTTTGTCGATTTCGCCACTGCGATGCGCGCGACCATTGGTTTCCAAAATATGGTCGTCAAAGTTTTCCACGCCGAGGCTCAGGCGTGTCACGCCGATTTCGCGGATGCCGGTAAGCTTCGTCTCATTGAGCGTGCCGGGTTCGGCTTCAAACGCGACTTCTGCCGCGCCGTCCCAGCTCACGAGATCCTTCATGCGATTCGTCAGATCTTTGAGCTGTGGCACGCTCAGATAGCTCGGCGTGCCACCACCAAAATAGACAAAGTGCGCCTTGCGACCTGCTAGGTAGGACTGCTTGGCGAAGCTCTCCATCTCACGCATTCCTGCGTCGATGTAGGCCTTCACCTCTTGTGCGTTCTTGTCGGTATAAACCTTGAAGTAGCAGAAGTGGCAGCGCTTTCGGCAGAAAGGAATGTGGAAGTAAACACCGAGCGGGACATCACTCGGCGCAGGTGTTTGTAGCACGGCTTCGACCACAGGAACTTGCTCCGGTTTCCAAAAGGAAAACGGCGGGTAGTTCGAGACGAAGTAATTTCCAGCCTCGGTCTGCTCGACCTTTTTTTCTGTGGCTGATGGGGGGGCTTCCAAAGTGGTGGACATGTCAATGAGTGCAACGTGCTGCGCAGACTAGTCATGCATGAAAAAACTACCAGCACGGATGTGAGAGTGCCTTTATGCCAGCAACGTTCGCAGAAAGTCGCCGTCAGAAAATTTAGCGTTCTGTCCCTGCCGCACGATCACGAGTTGCATGGATGGGATGGCATAGAGCCGCTGATAGCCGCTGCCGATGCAGGCGATCAGATCGGCAGGCGCGTCTTTGCATAGGCAGGCGCGTTTCCAGACTTGCTTATCCCAGTCGTGTTCGAGCTGGTCTTCGATGTCGATCTCACGCGGATCATCTTTGCCCGCAGCGTGGTTGTTCCAGAAACCGAAACTGTAGGCGGCATTGGCACTGGAGCCTTCGATCAAGGCGCGAAAAGACGCCGGTTTCAGCACAGGCGCACCTTCACGCAGCAGCAGCTCGCCGAGCTTTGCCCATTGGCTGACAGTCATGAGGAACCCCGCTGCCAGCAGTGGATTGCCTGCCGCGTCAGGAATGTAGCGCTGTGGGCCAAGTCCGAGTGGCTTCAAGATGCGCTTTTCTAAATAACTCGTCGGCGACTTCTTGAGCTTCCGCTTCAGTAACTCATGGAAGACTTGAAGCTGACTCGGCCCATAAATAAATGCTTTACCCGGCGTGGCGACCATCGGGCGTTTCATCGCCATTTGATTGCGGTCTTTGAGTCCATCTTCGTGGATTTTCAGACCACGCTCCAAGCCGCCGGTGAAGTCGAGCAGTTGCTCCACCGTGACTTTGGCTTTTCGTTCATCGTCCCGCCATTCGGAGATCGTGTCGGCCACTTTTTCATCGAGCGCTAGCAGTCCATCCTCCACGGCTGCCATCGCCGCGAGTCCCCAGAAGCCCTTCGTACCGCTGAAGATGCGTCGTGCTTCGCCGCGCTTAGCTCCGTTGGCATAGCTTTCGTGGATGATGCGCCCGTGTTGTCGGATCAGCAGCGCGTGACCACGGTGATCGGCGGAGTAGCGGGCGGCATTGGTGAGAGCACTTGGTTTGATGACCTGCACCTCAGGCTTGCCGGCCTTAGTGGGCATAGCGAAACCAGCTCCGCTGAATCCCAGCCATGCCAGCATGTGGCGGCGGCTGGTGAGCTTGTGTGTGCCCAGCATGGGCACAGTCCTGATGGGGTTAAAGTCCCCTGTAGATAAACCAGACATGATGAAAACATACTCATGAAACTACCAGCCGAAGTCAAGGCTCGCCGAGTGATCGTCGGGCTGAAAGAAGACTACGCAAGACCTGCGAGCCGATGAACAAGAACCTGATACAAGGCCGTCGCGACGGGGTGAGCTGGCACAACACAGCAAAACCCTCTGGTGAAGTCGTGCCGGTAAATCAGGCGGCAGTGCGGGGGAGGACTGTGTTCTTACCTGGGGAGGTCTCACCTGCGAGAGCGGGTGAGAAGTCAGCAGAGGTCATAGTAATCGGGAAACGAGCCGGAGTGCAGACGCACGTCAAAATAGCCGGAGGACTCAGCCACCGATGAAGGACCGAACCAAACAGGAGCTAAGCGACCCTACACTGGGGAGATTACCCGACGATGCCGAGCGGCTAGGGATAGACTCCACTCAGTGTGGCGGGAGGCATGGCGAAGCTCCAGCAGAGACAGAGACGTGGATGGAGCAGGTGCTCGACCCCACGAACATGCAGAGCGCCTGGCAGAGAGTCAGGCGCAACAAGGGAGCGCCAGGAATGGATGGAATGACCATCGCAGAGTTCCCAGCGTTTGCCCGAGAGCATTGGGAGCGGATACGCACCCAGCTCAGAGAAGGAACGTATCGCCCAGCGCCGGTGCGCCGGGTGTTCATCCCCAAACCCGACGGGTCGCAGCGGCCCCTCGGGGTTCCGACGGTGCTGGATCGAGTGATCCAGCAGGCCATCGCCCAAGTGCTCACTCCGCTCTATGACGGCGAGTTCAGCGACCAGAGTTACGGCTTCCGCGAGGGCCGCAATGCTCATCAAGCAGTGCGCCGAGTGCAAGACGGCTGGAAGCTCAAATACCGCCACGCGATTGATTGCGACTTGAAGGCGTTCTTCGACAGCGTGAACCATGATCGACTCCTCAACGCACTACGCGAAAAGATCGGCAGCGGGAAACTGCTGCGCCTGATCGGACGCTACCTGCGGTCCGGAGTCGAGCTGCCTGATGGCAGCCGCGAGGCCACGCCTCTAGGCGTGCCCCAAGGTGGTCCACTGTCACCGCTGTTAGCCAACATCGTGCTTGATCCATTGGACAAAGAAATCGAACGCCGAGGGCATCACCATGCCCGCTACGCCGATGACTTTATCATCCTGGTCGATGGAGCCATGAAGGCGCAACGAGTGATGG
>JBEBGU010000524.1:0-3950 GCA_040081325.1 Prosthecobacter sp. | reverse complement strand
TTCACCATGCCGATGATCATGTGATCCGTGCGCAGCACGAAGATCCGGCCACGGTTTGGCTGCTCCAAAATGAGGCGCAGACCGTGCTCCTGCTTGGCATTGTTTGGCTCAAAGTCCTCCTCCTCACGAAACAGCGCTACGAGCAGCTCCACGAGCTGCGGTAGGTCTTCGATGGTGGCCGGCTCGATGCGCGGCTCGGAAGCGGGTGCGGACATATTTTGAGAATAGATGGTGATGCCACGAAGGCAAAAGTTTACTCCGGTTTCAGCACCACCTTGAGCAGGCCTTCCTTGTTGTCGTATAGACGCTTGAACCAGCTGCCGCCGTCCTGCAGCGGCTCTACGGCGCTGAGAAGTGGCTCGACTTTGATGCTGCCGTCTTCAATACGCCGGATTGCCTCGGGATACTCACCAGCGCAGGAGCAGGAGCCACGAATGGTGAGCTGACGAGTGACGACTTCTTGTAGCGGGAAAGGAGTGCTTGGTTGCAGATTTCCGATCAAGATGACCTGCCCACCTTTGCGCACGCAGCGGATCGCGAGATCGAGTGGCGCTGCGGCTCCGACGACTTCAAAGCTGGCGTCCGCGCCATCGCCACCGCAGATCTCACGCAGATGCATGGCCAGACCTTCCTGCTTGGCATGGAAGGCATCAGAAGCACCGAGTTCTTTGGCGAGGGCGAGACGCTTTTCATCGAGATCGATGGCGATCACACGCTCCCAGCCACGAGCCTTCAAAGCCTGAACGACGAGCAGCCCGATCAAGCCGGCGCCCACGACGACGGCGGTGCCTCCGCGCGCTTCTTCAGCATGGCATTCGCAGCCGTGACCGCAGCTTTCGGGTGCCTCTTCCTCCACTGGATCAAAGGCTTCGCCGACCTCGATGCCATCCGCCAAATTCACGGCATGAAGGGCGATGGAGACTGGCTCGGCAAAGGCGGCTTTTTCATAGCTGAGTGTGCCTGGGATCGCGTAAAGGATGCGCGTGGGCAGCACGATCTTTTCGGCAAAGCAGCCGTGGCGACGATACTCGCCCGGAGAGACGCCCAGCACCTTGCGCTTCGGGCATAGATTCACATAGCCAGCCTGGCATTCCTCACACTCGCCACAGTATTCTGTGGAGTCGAAAGTCACGCGGTCACCGAGCTTCCACTCGGTAACGCCTTCACCCACGCCGATGATTTCACCCGCTGCCTCATGGCCCATGACGATGGGAGGCTGGCGGCGACCGCTGCGGCCGTCCATACCATGAATGTCACTGCCGCAGATGCCGCAGGCTTTGATGTTCACCAGCACCTCGCCACTGCTTGGCACAGGGTCAGGGAAACCGATGTCATAATTGAATTCCGAGGGCGCAGTAAGGACGAGAGCTTTCATGGGACGCTGAGCATGAAAAGCTCAGGCCCCGTGGCAAGCGCAGAGGTGAGTCAGATCACCACTCCAGCGTCAGGTCCCAGCGCTTAGCGGCTTCGAGCAGCTCATCACGCATGGCCCATTCGTCAGGGCGTGGCTCCTGACCGGTGTGGCGGGTGCTGGCACCTTTGAGGGCCATGCAGCCTGTGTTGTCACCGATCTGGCGGATGGTTTCGACCTCTTCCGGGGTGAGGCATTGCGGCGGCAGATTGGCGACTTCATCGAGCTTGCTCTCGATACTGCGGGCTCCTTCGCCGTGTTCTTGAATCATGGTCGGCACCACACTTTTCACGGCGGTATTGGCTAGGGTCCACAGGCAGGCAAGCTGTAGCATGGTGAAGCCGTGCTTCTCGGCGATGGGGCGGATTTTCTCCAGCCTCTCCACGCCATGCTCGATCCAGCCGCCGGGGCGGTGAGTTCGGTGATCACCATCACGGAAGGGATGGCCAGGGCGCACATCATCATGGAAAATGCCGCCGTAGTCCACGACTCGGGCGAGGATATCCACGTTGTTTTTTTCAGCCGCGCCGAGCACATGCTGGCCGGGCCAAGGCTCGAATGGATTCAGGATGATCATCGCCCAGTCCATGTGATCACCAAATTTTTCAAAGCACTCGATCATGTCCAGCGTGAAACCATTCGCAGGGCCAGGGGCAATGCCGAGACGATCCGCCATGCCTTCGTCCTTCAGCTTGGTGAAGGCGTTCCAAACTTTATCGCTGGTGTAAGCGATGCTGTCAGGATTATGCAGCATGAGCAGATCAAACTTCGAGGTCTGGCAGCGTTCCAGAGACTTCTCCGTGGCCATTTTGAGGTAATCATAGTAGCCGTCAGCACCGCGCAGCGCCGGATCAGTGAAGCGCGGATAGCCGCGTGAACCATTGCGCAGGCCTTCATAGAAATCGTGACCAACGATGCCGACGAGGCAGTATTCATCGCGTGGGATTCCCTTCAAAGCCTCGCCCAAAAGCGCATCGGCACGACCCGCGCCATAAACATCAGCGGTGACAAAGGTGCGCACGCCTTTCACAAAGGAGAGGCGCATGAGGTTCTTGTATTGCTCTTCAGAGAGCTGCTCTCCGTAATGCATAAAGCGGCCACCACTCCAGGTGCCGTAGGCGGTTCGTCCGAGATTCATGAGAGGTCGATGAGGTATTGTAGGTTGGTTAAAAAGAAGGGCGATTCTAGAAGCGGAAACGTATCAGGCAAGTGTCCTGGCTGAAAACAGCAAGCACCTCTCAGCGAAAGACAGTATCCACACGCTACGAAAAAAGGCAGGCCTGTGAGGGCCTGCCTTTTGACAACACAATCACCATTAAAATTAGATCAGACCAGCGGTCTTCAGCACTGTGTAAGCACCGTTCTTGTTCACGGTCTTCAGGGCGCGAGCGGTGAGCTTCACGGTCACGAACTTGTTCAGTTCGGGAATCCAGATGCGCTTCGTGCGGAGGTTGGGGAAGATGACGCGCTTCACACGCTTCGTGATGTGCTTGCCGATACCACCCTCTTTCTTAGCTTTACCGCTACGATGAATGTGGTGGCCGCGCGTGACGCCGACTCCGGATACTTGACAGACTTTGGCCATATAAAAAGGTTCGTTAGATTGGGGGAAAAGGGGGCCGAAAGTAGCCGACGACTTCGAGTCGTCAACCACGGAATAGGACTTTTCCTTTCCGGTGGGGTTTAGTAGCTGAAAATTTCGCCGTCCTTAAAGAAGCGCTTCAGTTCGACTGCCGCAGCTTCAGGGGAGTCCGAGGCGTGTACAACGTTCGTCATCTTATCGCTGCCAAAGTCACCACGGATGGTTCCTTTCGGGGCGATTTTCGAGTCCGTCGGCCCCAGGAGGTCACGAACATGAGCGATCACATTGTCACCACCGAGTGCCACGGCGATCACCGGATTGCTCTTCATGAAATTGGCCACGTCAGGGAAGAAAGGCTTATCAGCGATGTGCGAGTAATGTTCCTTCAGGAGTTCGTCCGTGAGCAGGATCATTTTGATGCCACGCACGCGGAAGCCTTCGGCCTCCAGACGGCGCAGAACTTCGCCATTCAGACCTTGGGCGACGCAATCGGGTTTCAGCAGGAGCAGGGAAGTTTCTTGAGCCATGGTGTTTTTTTCGGGGGGATGAAAAGGGCGCGCACAGTGGCGCACCGCCTTGGAGAGTCAAGGGATTCGGCGGGCGACTACTTGCTCAGAGCTTCCGCAGATAGCCATCGCAGCGATTATGCCATCCGGCCAACCAGCGCTGTTCCTTCCGGGCAGCGGGTGCGTTTTGCACTCGGCGTGACAGCGTGGCTTTGGCTGAGGCCGCAAAAGCCGCAGGCGTCGGCGCAGCCATGCCTTCCAGCACTTGCAGCAGTCCCCAGCCGAGGCCGTTGTAACGCTCCGTCTGCACCGTGCCCTCACCTTTGAAATTCACATAGTCGATCAGACAAAACGCACCTTCAGGCGTCGCCGACAGGCCATCGAAGTTTGCCTGCACGCGCTTCTTCTGCTGCGTCTCCGCCAGCATCTTTGGCAGTGCAGCTTTCAGCCT